>JBIIZE010000062.1:0-8500 GCA_044346435.1 Burkholderiales bacterium | reverse complement strand
TCGCGTTTTACCGCAGGAGACGGGTCAGAGATATGCCGCATGCATCAAATTCTACCCTGCCCTCCGGGCTGAGCGGTTTCTACAAACCGGAGACACGTGCAGTGTCCCCTGCGCCGGTATCACTCCGGTTTGATTCCTGCGGCTTTCGCCACATCAGCCCATTTTTTTAGCTCTTCGCGGATCAGCTTGGCATAGGCTGCGGGTGATTCGCTGGGCGACGGTTCCGCACCGCCGCTCTGGAAGCGCTGGCGAACCTCAGGGTCATTCAGCACCTGCACAACCGCCGCGTGAAGCTGATTGACGATGGGGGTCGGCGTTTTTGCCGGGGCAACGAGGCCATACCACTGTACGGCCTCATACCCGGGCAGCCCGGCCTCGGCGATGGTCGGAATTTCCGGTGCCGCGGAGGAGCGTCCGGCGCTGCTCACGCCGTAAGCACGCAGACGGCCGGACTTTACATGGGGCAGCACCGTAAAAATGTTGGCCGCAATCAAGGGCACATGACCTGCGATCACATCGCTGGTCGCCGGGCCCACACCCTTGTACGGCACATGAATCATCTTCAGCTTGGCCATATACACAAAGAGTTCCATTGCGAAATGCTGAATGGAACCGATCCCGCCGGAGGCAAACTGCACCTGGCCGGGTTTGCTTTTCAGCAGCGCGATCAATTCCCGGGTGTCCTTTGCTGCAATCGACGGATGCGAAACCAGCAGATTCGGCAGCGTGACCGTACGGGAAATCGGCGCAAAGTCCCTCGCCAGATCGAAAGATACCGAACGCATCACCGCGGGATTGCTGGTGTGCGAGGCGATGATTGCCAGCAGCGTGTAGCCGTCCGCGGGAGCCTGGGCCGCCATTTCCGCACCGAGATTGCCGCTGGCGCCGCCGCGGTTGTCGATAATGATGTTCTGACGGAGAACTTCGCTCAGCTTCGGCGTGATTGCCCGGGTGGAAGAGTCGGTTCCGCCGCCCGGCGGCGATGGCACGATCAGCCGTATGGGCCGGTCGGGATAGGCGGCAATGGCCTGCGCTGCAAACGCCCCGAACATGGACAGTAACAACACCCGGAGCAAAAACAACAGACCACGCTCAGAAATACCTCGATTCATGTGCATCATGATCCCCTCCTTGGGCAAAGCGTAACTGCGTCCACCCTGAACCGGGCCATCTATCGGATGGCCGCGAAGCAGGGTGTTTAACAAGCGGTCAGGCCGCCATCGATAACGACTGTATGCCCGGTGACAAATCCGCCACGCGGGCCGGCCAGATACGCCACCGCTTCTGCAACATCCTCGGCCGTCGCCAGCCGGTGCAGGGGGATGCGGTCCAGCATGGCCTGCATGTATTTTGCGTCGCCCGACTTGGCGGCGCGCGACGGCGATGCAGTGTCGAGACGACCGGGCGCAACTGCATTGACACGGATGCCGTGTGGCGCCCACTCAATGGCCAACATGCGCGTCATCTGCAAAACCGCGCCTTTGGAAACGCCATAGGTCGACCGTTCAGCCGCGCCGACGAGTCCGTGTGTTGAGGATACATTGACCACGCATCCGGGCTGCCCGGCCTTGATGCGATGCCGCGCAAACGCCTGGGTGATAAAAAAAGTGCCGGTGGTGTTGGCCCGCATTACGGCATCCCACTCCTCCAGCGTCACATCCAGCGCGGCTTTGCGCAGATTGACTGCGGCATTGTTGACCAGCACATCCAGGCGCCCGTACGTGCCGATAACGGAGTTGATCGCGCCGTCAATGCTGGATTGCGAACATAAATCGAGTTCGACTGTGGCGATACGGCATCCTGTCGCTTGCAAGGCTTTTGCAGTCGCATCCAGATTGGACAGGCGGGTGGCGGAAATCGCAATGTCAAAACCTTCACGAGCCAATGCGAGGGCTGTGGCTGCGCCGACGCCGTAGGAAGCGCCGGTAACCAGCGCAACCGGTTTTGAAGAATTCGCGGATCCGCCAGTCGACATCACCAACCCCGCGGCTCGTCTTTCAGGAACGGCATGGCCGCAATCGCCTCAAGCAGACGACCACGTTCAACCTCCCCTGCAGACCGTACAGGAGGGCGCGGCATCCCGCAATCCCGGCCCATGCTGGCCAGCGCGGCTTTCAGACCGGCCAGACCGTCGCGCAATCCGGATGCCCCTGCAGCCTTGATCGCATGATTCAGTGCGCCAATGTTTTCCTGGGCGGCGCGGGCTTCGATGAACTGCCCTTTGCGGCAGAGCCCGAACAGTTCACGCGCCAGCTTTGGCGCAATCGAAGACAGCGGGGAAAACATGCCCGATCCGCCCAGCGCACCCGCCGAAACCATGAAGTCGGCGCCGGCAATCAACTGCAGGTCGGGGCGCAGAGGACGGCCGTTGCACATGACTTCTTCCATGAATACAAAATCCAGGCTTGCATCGACTACGCCGGCCAGATTGGGCATTTTTTCAATCAGTTCCAGCACGATTTCCGTGGACAGCGTCGTGCCGACGGATTCCACCGGCGGATTGAATATGAAAAACGGCAGCTTGACCGCGTTGCCGATGCGCGCCAGGTGCTCGACCACCATCGACGGTTTTGGATGCCAGAAATACGGCGGATGGGAAACAATCGCGGCTACACCCAGCGATTGGGCATGCAGTGCGCGTTCGATGGCGATGCTGGTGCCGGCGTCGCTGACATGCGCAATCACCGGAACACGTCCTTTGACATGATCCATCGCAAATTTCAGGATGCTGCGCAGTTCGGGATCGGTAAGGCTCATGTCTTCGCCTTCCGGCATCGGCAGCGCCAGCGCCTCGGCGCCGTTGCGGATATGAAAATCGAGCACCTTGGCATAGGTGTCGAAATCGATGCTGTGATCTTTTTTGAAAGGGGTAACCGGCGTATGAACCAGACCCGGGCTGAATGTCGGCATGAAGTCCTCTGCTCTGAATGAGTTGTGAATTACCAGCCGTGCGGCTCGGTCTGGAGGATGTTGAGTTCCTCCAGCTGCTTGCGCAGAAACTCGATCCGCTCCTTGGTGGCCGTCGGCAACGGCGAACGGGTCGGCCCCACCGAGCGTCCCATCATGATCATTGCGCCCTTCAGCGATGACGGGTACTGCTCCTTGAACAGGCGCCACAGTCGTGAAATCTTGAACTGGCATTCCCGCGCCGTTTCCCAGTCCCGCGCAACCAGTGAGGCGTAAAACTTGTTGCACAGATTCGGCGCAATAGCGCCGGAAGAAGAAAAGGATCCGCAGGCGCCCAGCGGGTATGCCGCGAGCAGGTGCTCCACACCCTGAATGATCGAGAATCCGGGCCGCATTTTCAGCGCGACGCGTGAAATCTCGAGAAACTTCTCGCTGTGGAAACTGGCGTCCTTCATGCCGATATAGTTCGGCAGCCGCTCGATCAGCCGCTGCGTCAGCTCGGAAGTGAATTCAACACCCTCGCCGTTGCGCCACGGCGAGTTGTAGGTCAGCACCGGCAGGTCGGTGTGGGTGCCGATGCGCACGATGGAATCGAAGATTTCTTCCTGCGCCGGCCGACGGCAGTACGGCGAGATGGTCAGCAGCATGTCGGCGCCGATCTTCTGCGCATGGCTCGCGATGTCGAGCGAATCCTCCTCCGACAGCGTGCCGGCAAAAATCGACACCGGTACGCGGCCGGCTACCGTCTTGACCGCGACTTCCGCGCCGAGTTTGCGCTCGGCAATGGTCAGGTTGAGCGATTCGGCTTTGTGATGCGGCCATGCGATAGCTGGTGCGCCGTGGCGCACATGGAAATCGACCATTTTTTCAAATCCCGACACATCAAAGCTGAAATCGTCTTTCAGCGGTGTGACGGGCGCTTGCATGACGCCGTGCAAATTAAAATTTTTCACATGAACTCCCTGTTGATTCCTGCTCAAACGCGTTTCGGTCATTAGTTTCGACAATTAATTCGTTTACTTGGGGACCAGACCGAGATCCGTCATGACGCTCCGGGTGTCGTCGTACGCCTCGATGAGCCATTTCCGGAAAGCTTCGCCCGGAATGAATTCCGAAGACACGCTGTTCTGGTCCAGCTGCTGCTTCCATTCCGGGGTTACCACCACCTTGGCCAGCGCGTCGCTCCAGAAAGTCACCTGCGCCGGCGTAATGCCGGCGGGAGCAAGAATCCCGCGCCAGTTCGGAATGCCGGTGGCATTCATGCCCTCTTCGCGCATTGTCGGCACCTGGGCGAGCTTGCCGGGCTGACGGCTGGGCGCAGCGATGCCCAGCATGCGTGTCGCGCCGGCCTCGACTTGCGGCAACGCCGCGCTGACCGAAGACACCACGGCTTGAATGTGTCCGCCGACGACGGCCGTCGAGGATTCGGCGTTGGTCTTGAACACGACCAGTTTCAGCGCTTTCGGATCGATGCCGGCTGCGCGCATCGCCTGGGCAATGGCCAGATGATTGGGGCCGCCGCGGCTGACCAGGCCAAACGACACCGAACCCGGATCCGCTTTCAGCCGCGCCACCAGATCACGCATGCTTTTGATCGGCGAATCGTTCTTGACCGTCACCACGGTGTAATCGACCAGCAGCAAAGCGACCGCCGAAAGTTCCGAGTATTTCTGCTTCGACAAACCGGCGATCTCATTGGTAAAAATCGTCGCCGTCGAGTACAGCAGGTAGTGCGGATCCGCCTTGTGCTGATTGATGTACACCGGCGCCAGATTCTGATTACCGCCCGCCTTGTTCTGTACCAGGATCGGAACCGTCACCAGCTTTGTCGATTGCAGGGTTTGCTGAACCAGGCGCGCCATCACATCATTGGTGCCGCCGGCGCCGGTCGGCACCACAATCTCAACGGCCTTGTCGGGACGCCAGCCGGCCTGGGCTTGAACCTGCGATGACCATGGCGCCGACAAAAACAATATGCCTGCAAGCAGCGCTGACTTGATCTTATGTTTGCAATTCACGATTCCTCCACACATTGTCAAAACGCGTTCCTGATTGACGGATAAGCAGACTCTCACCCTAGCTACGCCCTCAGACTGCCCATGTTCACACCCTTGTCAGCACCGCCCTTGAGACCGAGCAACTCGTAATACCGCGCCGCCAATGCGAGATCCTGCAGCGCGGTTCCTACGGATTTAAACGTAACCAGCCCGGCATCCGGCACCTGCGCGCCACCCGTCACGATGTTCGCGAGCGTGGTCCACTTGTCATCCGGCAGTGCGCCGGCCTTGACTGCCGCGCAAAGATCACCCGCCTCGTGCAGTGCATGCGACGAATCGACGATGACCCGCCCCGCATCGGCAAAACAGCGAACATCGACTTCGGCAAACTGTTTCCGCGTATTGCCCACCGCGCACAACAAACGGCATCCGGCGAGATGCTCGCCGCGCAGTATCGGCTCTGCCCCGCGCGCATTGCTGGCAGCAACCACCACATTGCAACCCTGCACCGCAGCCTCCACGGTTTCGGCGGAACTCACCGGTATACCCAGCTGTGCGCTCATCTCAGAGGCGAAGCGCTCGCGGTTTTTGCGGGTCGGACTGAAGACGCGGGCGGACTGGATCTTGTAAACGGCAGCCAGACTTTCAAATTGCGAACGCGCCTGGTTGCCCGAGCCGATGATCCCCAGTCGAACCGGGCCATCGACCTTCACCCGGCGCGCGGCAACGCCGCTGGCTGCCCCGGTACGCATGTCGGTAATCAATTGTCCGTCCAGCAGCGCCAGCAGTTCGCCGTCGCTCAACCGGTACAGCGACACCACATAACGCGTGCCGACGCTATCGATGGTGTGATACGCCTTGGTCGCAAAATAACCGGCCTCGTGGTCGGCGGCGACGAGAATGCGCATCGATGCCGTGCCGAGTTCCGTTACATATTTCGGCGACACCACGGTCCGGCCCGCGGCCTCATGGACCAGCGCCTTTTCCAGCAGGTCGATTGCCTCGCGCATCGGCAACACTCCGCGCATGGCAGCCAGATCGAGCATCATCGTCATTCGGGAAATCTCCTCCTGCGTATACGCAAGATGTTTTATTTTTACTGCGTATTTTTAACGCGGGTTTGAACTGATTTTATCGGCTCCCTATGGCCGGAACAGTCATTGAGGCCTAGAATGACTGTTAATTCTAAAGTTAACAATCCAGGCCTTCATGGAAAACCTGCACGGCATCCTGGTGTTTCTGAATGTGGTCGACGCCGGCGCCTTGAGCGGCGCTGCGCGTAAGCTTGGCGTGTCGACTGCGGCGGTCAGCGCAACCCTGGCCCGCCTCGAGAAAAAACTCGCAGTCCGGCTGCTCGACCGCACCACCCGCCGCCTGGCAATGACCCCCGAAGGCACGGAGTTCTACGCCCGCTGCAAACAAATCGTCAGCGACCTCGATGACGCGGAGCGCGCCGTCAGCCAGACCGGCAAAGAACCCAGCGGATTGCTGCGCGTCGGCATGCCGCAAGGTCTCGGACGGATGTGGATCATTCCGCAACTGCCACGTTTTCTGCGTCAGTATCCGGCGATCTCTCTGGAGGTGGTATGCAGGGACGTCAGCGCACAAACCCGCGACACCGAACTCGACATCTCGGTCCGTTCCGGCGAACTGCAATCATCGCGCCTCGCCGCACGCCAGTTGGCCAGCTGCCGCTACGTTGTGTGCGGGGCACAGGACTATTTCGATACTCACGGCACGCCGAAGACCATCGAAGCGCTGGATCAGCACGCATGCCTCGCCTATCGGCGTCCGCGCAACGGCCGCATCCGCCAATGGAAATTCGCGACGCCGGCGGGCGACGTCACCAAATCGCTGCGCAGCCTGATGACCTTCAACAGCAATGAAGCGCTGGTCGCCGCCGCCGCCGCCGGGCTCGGCATCATCCAGGTCGCTGAATATTACGTGCGCCCGGCGCTGGTTTCCGGAGAACTCGTTGAAATTCTCGCACCGCATAAAACGGGCGGCTACGAAATTTCGGCAGTCTTCCCGCAGCAGCAGCATCTCGCACCGAAGCACCGCGTCTTCATTGACTTCCTGATTTCGATTTTCAGCGAAGCGCCCTGGATCAAAACAGCGCAGCCTTGATCCGTCGCGATAATGTCCTGCACGTTTGCGTGCTGAGCGTTTTATATGCGATGAACAGCGGGATGGTGGCCGGGGACGGAATTGAACCGCCGACACAAGGATTTTCAATCCTCTGCTCTACCAACTGAGCTACCCGGCCGCTTGCTGCGTGACCTGCGCAAGGACTGCGCGGTCTTTGTAGTTTCACCCGCGAAACATGCCGGACGAAAGGTCGCTATTTAAACCGCAAACGCGTTCTGCGTCAAGGCGATAACGCGTGATTACCCTTGATTTCACACGCAAAACCGCAAAAAGAAACCCCGCCGAAGCGGGGTCTCTTGCACAGCTGTTCCCGAAGGAGGTAGGGCTAGGGAGGGAACCTGGGTTCCCTCCTGCTCGTCCAGCCTTCGGTTTGTAATTCGCTTTCGCGAATTACATTCCCATACCACCCATGTCACCCATACCGCCGTGACCATGGCCGGCGTGGCTGTCGTCTTTCGGCAGCTCGGCAACCATTGCGTCGGTGGTGAGGATCAGGCCGGCGATCGAAGCCGCGTTCTGCAGTGCGCAGCGCGTGACTTTGGTCGGGTCCAGAACGCCCATTTCCACCAGGTCGCCGTATTCGCCGGTCGCGGCGTTGTAGCCGACATTACCTTTGCTTTCGACAACCTTGTTCACCACCACCGAGGGCTCATCACCCGCGTTGGCAACGATCTGGCGCAGCGGCTCTTCCACGGCGCGCAGCACGATCTTGATGCCGGCGTCCTGGTCGGAGTTGTCACCTTTGAGCTTGGAGATGCCGAGGCGGGCACGGATCAGCGCAACGCCACCGCCGGCAACAATACCTTCTTCAACGGCGGCACGCGTGGCGTGCAGCGCGTCTTCGACACGGGCCTTTTTCTCTTTCATTTCCAGCTCGGTCGCAGCGCCGACTTTGATCAGCGCAACACCACCTGCCAGTTTGGCAACGCGCTCTTGCAGCTTCTCTTTGTCGTAGTCGCTGGTGGCTTCTTCGATCTGGGCGCGGATCTGCTTGACGCGCGCTTCGATCGATTTCTGGTCGCCGTTGCCGTCGATGATCGTGGTTTCTTCCTTGCCGATCTCGATGCGTTTGGCCTGACCCAGATCAGCCAGCGTGACTTTCTCCAGCGACAGGCCGACTTCCTCGGCAATCACCGTGCCGCCCGTGAGGATGGCGATGTCTTCCAGCATGGCTTTGCGACGGTCGCCGAAGCCCGGAGCCTTGACGGCGCAGGTTTTCAGGATGCCGCGGATGTTGTTGACCACCAGGGTCGCCAGTGCTTCGCCTTCGACTTCTTCGGCGATGATCAGCAGCGGCTTGCCGGCTTTGGCAACCTGTTCCAGTACCGGCAGCAGGTCGCGGATGTTCGAGATCTTCTTGTCGTGCAGCAGCACGTAGGGGTTCTCGAGCAGGGCTTGCTGTTTCTCGGCATTGTTGATGAAGTAGGGCGACAGGTAGCCGCGGTCGA
>JBIIZE010000061.1:0-8532 GCA_044346435.1 Burkholderiales bacterium | reverse complement strand
GGCTGCGCGATATAGATGTGGCCGCGCTCGACCAGTTCCGGCATCTGCCGGTAGAAGAAGGTCAGCAGCAGCGTGCGGATGTGTGAACCGTCAACGTCCGCGTCCGTCATGATGATGATGCGGTGATAACGCAGTTTGTCGGCGTTGTATTCGTCCTTGCCGATGCCGGTGCCGAGCACACTGATCAGCGTGGTGATCTCGGTCGAGGAAATCAGCTTGTCGAAACGCGCCTTCTCGACGTTGAGAATCTTGCCGCGCAGCGGCAGGATCGCCTGGTTTTTCCGGTCGCGGCCCTGCTTCGCCGAGCCACCTGCCGAGTCACCCTCGACCAGATACAGTTCGCACTGCGACGGATCACGTTCCTGGCAGTCCGCCAGCTTGCCGGACAAACCGAAGGAATCGAGCACACCTTTGCGGCGGGTCAGTTCACGCGCCTTGCGCGCGGCTTCGCGGGCCCGTGCGGCATCGACAATCTTGCCGCAGATGATTTTCGCGTCGTTCGGTTTTTCGAGCAGGAATTCCATCAGCTTCTGACCGACGATTTCCTCGACCACCGGGCGCACTTCCGATGACACCAGCTTGTCCTTGGTCTGTGACGAAAATTTCGGTTCGGGCACCTTGACCGACAGTACAGCCGTCAGGCCCTCTTTCATGTCGTCACCGCTGGTTTCAACCTTGGCTTTTTTCGCCTGCTCGGTTGATTCGATGTAGTTGTTCAGCGTACGCGTCATCGCGGCGCGCAGGCCGGTCAGGTGAGTGCCGCCGTCGCGCTGCGGGATGTTGTTGGTGAAACACTGCATCGACTCCTGGTAGGAGTCATTCCACTGCATGGCCACCTCGACGGTGATGCCGTCCTTGGTGCCTTCGATATGAAACACATTCGGATGCAGCACCGACTTGTTGCGGTTCATGTATTCGACGAAGCCTTTTACGCCGCCGGCGAACGCGAATTTTTCTTCCTTGCCGGTACGCTGGTCGGTCATGGAGATTTTCACGCCATGATTCAGGAAGGACAGTTCGCGCAGGCGCTTGGCCAGAATTTCATAATGAAATTCGACGTTGCCGAAAATTTCCTTGCTGGCCAGAAAATGCACTTCGGTGCCGCGGCGTTCGCTTTTCCCGGTGTTCTTGAGCGGGGCAACAGCTTCGCCCATGCGAAATTCCATCTGGTGCATCTTGCCGTCGCGACGGATGGTCAGGCGCAGCCATTCCGACAGCGCGTTGACCACCGAGACACCGACGCCGTGCAGACCACCGGAAATCTTGTACGAGTTGCTGTCGAACTTGCCTCCCGCATGCAGTTCGGTCATCACCACTTCGGCGGTAGAGCGTTTTTCCTCGTCTTCCGGATGAATGTCGGTCGGAATGCCGCGGCCGTTGTCAGCCACGCTGATCGAATTGTCCGGATGGATGATGATGGAGATTTCGTCGCAGTGACCCGCCAGCGCTTCGTCGATCGCGTTGTCGACCACCTCGAACACCATGTGGTGCAGGCCTGTGCCATCGCTGGTGTCGCCGATATACATCCCCGGACGTTTGCGTACGGCCTCAAGTCCCTTTAGGACCTTGATGCTGTTGCCGTCGTATTCGTTACCGGTGCGTGGTTCTTTGTCGCTCATTGTTTCTCTTTTCTCTGTTGCTTTGTTGTTTGCTTAGATCCGCATCGGCATCACGACGTAACGGAAATCGTCACGGCCGGGGAGCGTGATCAGCATGCTGCTGTTGGCATCACCGAAAGAGCAGGTTACTTTGCCCGGGGGCACATTGCTGAGCACGTCGAGGAGGTAGGTGACGTTGAAACCCACGTCCAGGGGGTCACCACTGAATTCGACCTCGAGTTCCTCCTGGGCCTCTTCCTGCTCGTTGTTGCTGCAGGAAATGCGCAGGCTGTCCTTGGTCAGCATCCAGCGAACACCACGGAATTTCTCGTTCGACAGAATGGCGGCACGTTGCAGTGCGCGCTGCAGTTCATCGCGGTCCAGTGCAATGTGTTTTTCGTAGTTGCTGGGAATGACACGCTGGTAGTCGGGAAACTTACCGTCGATGACTTTGGTGGTCAGGTCGACGTCACCGAATCGGAAACGCACCTGGTTGGCATGAATGGCCACATCCAGCGGATCATCGTTGTCGTTGAGCTGGCGGGCCAGTTCGAGGATAGCTTTACGCGGCAGGATGACTTCAGTTTTTTCCTGTTCAGCAGACAGTGATGTGACCGCATAGCTGAGCCGGTGTCCGTCAGTAGCCACAACGCGCAGATCCTTGCCTTCGGTGACCAGTAGCAGACCGTTCAGGTAATAGCGGATGTCCTGTTGCGCCATGGCGTATTGCACCAGGGCCAGCAATTTGCGGGTGACGCCCTGTGAAATCTGGAAGCTGCTCTGCGGCTTGCCGGGATCCGCCAGTGCCGGAAAGTCGCCTGCCGGCAGCGTCTGCAGGTTGAAGCGGCTTTTACCGGCTTTGACCTGAAGGCGGTTGTTTCCCAGTTCCAAAGCAACATCGCTGCCATCCGGCAGTGCACGAAGAATGTCGACGAGTTTGCGGGCTGAAACGGTAACTGCCTGTGTTTCGCCGGCTTTTTTGTCCATCGCACTCGAAGTCGCGATCTGCAATTCCAGATCTGTTGCGACAAAGCGCAGGCTGTCTTCATGCCGTTCGATCAGCACATTGGACAGGATGGGCAACGTATGTCGCCGTTCCACGATACCTGTGACGGCCTGTAGCGGTTTGAGTAGGGCATCACGCGGAAGTTGGACGAGTTTCATATTAATGGTTTCTTTTAAAAAGAATAGTAATAGCTAATAGAGAGGCTCGTTTGCTGTTGAAACCTTGCATGAACGCTTGATTACAAAGCATGAATCATCATCCTGAAACTCTGTTTAAGCTGGGGATTGCCTGTGGACAAAAAAGGATGAAATAACGACCTGGCTGCCATTTCAGTAGTTATGCACAAAGTATGCACCGGTCATCAACTGCGTAATACCTTTAACAATGAAGCCATATCGGAGGTGATATCCGTGCTGCTGCCACGCAGTTCGGCAATCTTTCGGCAGGCGTGAAGTACTGTCGTATGGTCGCGTCCACCAAAAGCTTCGCCAATATCCGGCAAACTCATCTGGGTGAGTTCTTTGGCCAGCGCCATTGCAACCTGGCGCGGGCGCGCAACATTTCGCGTTCGTTTTTTTGAATACATCTCGGACACTTTGATCTTGTAGTAGTCCGCAACGGTTTTCTGGATGTTTTCGATGCTGACCTGCCGGCTTTGCGAGGCCAATACGTCGCGCAACGCTTCTCTTGCCAGATCAACAGTGATCGGCTGCCCGGTGAAACGGGAATAGGCGAGAACCCTTTTCAGCGCACCCTCAAGCTCACGAATATTGGATTGGATGTGTTTGGCAATGAAGAAAGCCACATTTTCATCCAGTGCCAGACCGTCGGCGTCGGCTTTTTTAAGCAGGATGGCGACCCGCATCTCGAGTTCGGGGGGCTCCACTGCAACGGTCAAACCCCAGCCGAACCGGGAAATCAGGCGGTTTTCGATACCGGAGATTTCTTTCGGGAAGGTGTCGCAGGTGATGATGACCTGTTTGTGTGCTTCAACGAGCGCATTAAACGCGTAGAAGAATTCTTCCTGCGTACGGTTTTTGCCGCTGAAGAACTGGATGTCATCGATCAACAGCAGATCCAGCGAGTGGTAATAGCGCTTGAAATCGTCGAAAGCCTTGTGCTGGTAGGCCCGCACGACGTCGGAGACATACTGCTCGGCGTGGATGTAACGGATCTTGCTTTCCGGCGCATGAGCGCGCAGATGATTGCCGATGGCATGGATCAAATGCGTTTTGCCAAGCCCGACGCCGCCATAGACGAACAGCGGGTTGTAAGCTGAGCCGGGTTTTTCCGCCACCTGGCGGGCAGCGGCACGCGCCAGATCATTGGCTTTTCCGGTAACAAAGGTATCGAAGGTGAATCCGGGGTTCAGGCGCGAAATGTCGCGCACCGGGGGTGCCGGCTTTACCGCCGGCATTTTGGGCGTGGCCGCCGAAATGGCCGGTGCGACAGCACCACGTTCCGCCAGAACAAGATCCACCGTTGCCTCGCTGCCCAAACGCTCTTGAGCCAGCTCAAGAATCCGTGCATGGAAGCGATCGCGCACCCAGCGCTGGACAAATCCGTTAGGCGCCGTAATGGTGACGCGCGAGCCGGCAACACCACATTGGAGCGGCTGTATCCAGGTGACAAACTGCTGTTGCCCGAGCTCTTTCGCAAATAGCGAGAGACAGTGTTGCCAGAATTCGTTCATTCGTCCCTATCGGGCGGCGCGGAGTTAGCGTGGGTGGTGCCGTGGGTAGTGCTGAAATTGACCCCTGATTTTACCCCTTATTGCGGACGCCAACCAACGTACAACCGATTGCCTGGGCGGGGGTGCTAAAACGTCGATTCAAGAGTACGTTGACACGGCGGGGGCGGCCCGTGTCTAATGTCGGGTTTTCCAGAACACCAAATCAGGAACCACCATGAAGCGCACCTATCAACCGTCCAAAACGCGTCGCCAGCGGACCCATGGGTTCCGTGTGCGTATGAAAACGCGCGGCGGCCGCGCTGTCATCCGTGCACGCCGCGCAAAAGGGCGGGCTCGCCTCAGCGTTTGACCAATCCGGGGGATGGCAACACCCCCCGCTTGCGACCGGGTCGTCTGACGAAACCGGCGCAGTTTGAGGCCGTACTCGCCGGCGGCCGCATGAAGGGCAGTCGTTCTTTTCTTGTGAGAGCGTTGCCTAACATCGAAAACGGCCCGCGTCTTGGCCTGATCGTCGGCAAAAAAGCGGCCCCGAGATCCGTCGACCGCAACCGAGTCAAACGACTGGCCCGCATCGTTCATCGCCTGCTGGCCGCCGAACTCGGCGATCTGGATGTCGTCGTGCAACTCAGGGGCAGTCCCCGCAACCGTGATAACGCAGCATTGTTGAAGGAGTTGGAGGAGCTGCTGCGCGGACTGGTTTCATAAGACCGGTTCACAGGCGCTGCAGTACTTCGCAAAGAGGCTTATGGATTCACAACGTCTGATACTCTTCTTTGTGTTCACGATGTCGGTGTTCCTGCTTTACGAGGGCTGGCAACGGGATCAGCAGGCTGCACAGACCGCCGCCATTGCGCCGGCTCCAAGTGCGGTACCCACCCAAAGCAGCAAAACGCCGGCCGCAGTCCCCGCGCCCTCCATTCCTGCGACGCCTTCGGCTGCGACCCCATCTGCTCCGGCAGCATCTGCGGTGACCCTCGGCGGCAAAACCATCAAAGTTGAGACCGATCTTTATTTCGCCGAAATCAGCGCGACCGGCGGTGATCTGGTAAGCCTGCGTTTCAAGAAGCATGGCGGCACGCTCGACCCCAAAAAGAACTTCGTGCTGTTTACCCGCGAGAGTGACCATGTTTATGTCGCGCAGTCCGGCCTGATTGGCGCAGGGTTGCCCAATCACCAGACCGCCTATAGCGCCCAAGCCGAAGAATACAAACTGGCGGACGGCTCAGACGTCCTGGAGATCCGCCTCGAAGCCACCGGCTCGAAGTCGGCCAAGACCTACCGCTTTCAGCGCAACAGTTATTTGATCGATATCGCGCACGAACTTACCAATACCGGTACGGCGCCTCTCGAAACCTTCGGTTATTTCCAGATCGTTCGTGATACCAAGCCGCCAGAGGGCGACTCTTCAATGGTGCCGACCTATACCGGTCCGGCGGTCTACACCGACAAGGAAAAATTCCAGAAGGTTGCTTTTGGTGATATCGACAAGGGCAAGACACCGTATCCGAAAAACAGCAACGACGGCTGGGTCGGGATGCTGCAGCATTATTTTGTCAGCGCGTGGCTGCCCAAGGGCGATACGCCGCGCGAGTTCTACACCCGTCAACTGCAACAGGGGCTGTACGCTGCAGGTGTGATTGTTCCGGTCGGCAGTGTTGCTCCCGGCGCCAGCGCGTCGATTTCAGTACCGCTGTACGCGGGTCCGCAGGAACAGCAGAAACTCGCTGCACTGGCGCCCGGACTTGATCTTGCAGTGGATTACGGTTGGCTGACCGTCATTGCCGTTCCCTTGTTCTGGGTTCTGCAGTGGATACACGGACTGGTCGGCAACTGGGGTGTTGCGATCATTCTGCTGACCGTTCTGATCAAGTTGCTGTTCTATCCGCTGTCTGAAGCCAGCTATCGCTCGATGGCGAAGATGCGCGTGGTTGCGCCCAAGATGCAGCGGCTGAAGGAACAGTATGGCGAGGACCGGCAACGCATGCAGCAGGCGATGATGGAGCTTTACAAGACCGAGAAGATCAATCCCCTTGGCGGCTGTCTTCCGATCGTGGTGCAGATTCCCGTGTTCATCGCGCTGTACTGGGTTCTGCTGGGCAGCGTCGAAATGCGTCAGGCACCGTTCGCCCTGTGGGTTACTGATCTCTCCACGCCGGACCCGTGGTACATCCTGCCCATCCTGATGGGTGCGACGATGATCATCCAGACGCGGCTGAATCCGGAGCCGCCGGATCCGATACAGGCCAAAGTGATGAAAATCATGCCGGTTGCTTTCAGTATTTTCTTTTTCTTCTTTCCGGCCGGTCTGGTGTTGTACTGGTTGGTGAACAACGTCCTTTCAATCGCGCAGCAGTGGCATATCAACCGCTCGATTGAGGGCGTCAAAGCCGCAGCACACAAGTCGTAATTACGCGGCGTTATACTCGCCGCGCATGACTCCGCGCGACACCATCGCTGCAATCGCCACCGCGCCCGGGCGCGGCGGTATTGGTGTCGTGCGCATCTCCGGGCGCGATCTCTCGCGCTTCGCATCAGACCTGATTTCAAAACCGCTGCAACCACGCCACGCAGTGCTCACGGCATTCCGCGATCACGCCGGCGAATCCATCGATGAAGGCATCGCGCTGTTTTTCCCGGCGCCGCATTCGTATACCGGCGAAGACGTCATCGAGTTGCAGGGGCATGGTGGACCCGTGGTCATGCGCCAGCTGCTGCAGCGATGCGTGGAATTGGGCGCGCGTCTGGCGCGCCCGGGTGAATTCACTGAACGCGCTTATCTCAACGGCCGCATGGACCTTGCGCAGGCCGAAGGGGTGGCCGATCTGATCGAAGCCTCGACGGCTTTGGCCGCCCGCGCTGCCTTGCGCTCCTTGCAGGGAAATTTTTCTGAATTAATACAAGAGCTTGCATCAAAAATAGTGGCTTTGCGCACGTTGCTGGAAGCCACGCTGGATTTTCCGGAAGAAGAGGTCGAGTTTTTGACGGCTGGGCGCGCTGCGGATCAACTGGTCGCAATCCGCGAGCAGCTGGAGCGGGTCATGGTGTCGACCCGGCAGGGCAGTTTGCTTCGCGACGGGATTCAGGCCGTACTGATCGGCGAGCCCAATGTTGGCAAATCCAGCCTGCTGAACCGGCTGGCGGGCGAGGACGTCGCCATCGTCACCGATGTGCCCGGCACGACGCGCGACGCGGTGCGCGAGCAGATCGACATCGATGGTTTGCCGGTGCACATCATCGATACTGCGGGTTTGCGTGAGACCGAAGACGCGGTCGAACGCATCGGCATCAGCCGCACCTGGTCGCTGATTGAAAAGGCGGATCTGGCGCTGGTGGTCTCGGACGCTACAGGGGCCGATGATTCCGGCCATCGGGTCATCATCGACCGCCTGCCGGCAGGGCTGGCGCGCATCCGTGTGCTGAACAAGATTGATCTGGCGGGGCAGTCCGCGGGCCGCGATACCCTTGGCAACGAGGACCGGGTCTGGGTCTCGGCTAAAACCGGTGCCGGGTTGGATCAGTTGAAACAGGCGATCTGGGATCGCGCCGGTTGGCATCCCTCGGGCGAGGGCCTGTTCACGGCCCGGGCGCGCCACATGGCGGCCTTGCATTCGGCACAAGACCATCTGGCCAAAGCCGCGGAGCAGACGGTCCACTTGGAGCTATATGCCGAAGAGTTACGGCTGGCCCATGAAGCCCTGTGCGCGATCACCGGTGAATTCACCCCGGACGATTTGCTCGGCGAAATTTTCTCCAATTTCTGTATCGGTAAGTAGCGCAGGCTTCGGGGTGTTCCACGTGGAACATCCGGTTTGGCAGGAGTCCGTCCTAAGCCCATGTTTCACGTGGAACATCGGAGTCTGACTGGACCTTGCGCTTTCGCTGCACCGCCGAATTGGGCTATCATTCGCGCCCGGCCCCGGGGGCAGGCGGCAGTCCCAGATCGCAGCGCACCCAATGACGCAATATCCTGAAAAATTTGACGTAATCGTGATCGGTGGCGGCCATGCCGGCACCGAGGCAGCGCTGGCCAGTGCGCGCATGGGACGCCGTACGCTGTTGCTGACCCACAGCGTCGAAACCCTGGGTCAGATGTCCTGCAATCCTTCGATCGGCGGCATCGGCAAGGGCCACCTGGTCAAGGAGGTGGATGCCATGGGTGGCGCGATGGCGGCGGCCACGGACGAGGCGGGCATCCAGTTCCGCATTCTTAACTCCCGCAAGGGCCCCGCAGTGCG
>JBIIZE010000060.1:0-8551 GCA_044346435.1 Burkholderiales bacterium | reverse complement strand
CAGGTCATCATCAAGGAGTCGGACCGGCTGCAGGCATTGATGGATCGCCTGCTGACGCCGCACCGGCTGCCTTTGCCGGGCCCGGTCAACATCCACGAAGTACTGGAGCGCGTGCGCAGCGTGATGCTCGCCGAGTTCCCGGACATTGCGGTGCGCCGCGACTATGACATCAGCCTGCCGTTGCTGACGGGTGATCGCGAGCAACTGATCCAGGTCGTGCTCAACATCGTGCGCAATGCGGCACAGGCGATCAAAAGTTCGGGCATGGATCTGGCGCAGGGTGAAATCCGCCTGAAGACCCGTGTCGCGCGGCAGGTCACGCTGGCGCGCCGGAGGTTTCGTCATGCCGTGCAGATCGAGATCAGCGACAACGGTCCGGGCATACCGGAAAACATGCGTGAAAGGGTTTTCCAGCCGCTGATTTCCGGCCGCGAAGGCGGCAGCGGTCTCGGGCTGACCATCGCCCACAACTTCATTACCCAGCACCGGGGCGCGATTACCTTCGACAGCGTTCCCGGCCGCACCTGCTTCACTCTGTTGTTGCCGGTGCAGGACGATTCGCGTGCCGGCACTCCGGCGCAACCACACTGACTGTGAAATAACATGAAACCTGTCTGGATCATAGACGACGATCGTTCAATACGCTGGGTCTTTGAAAAGGCGCTGACGCGGGAGAACATCGAGTTCAAGGCGTTTTCTTCCGCAAGAGAGGCGCTGGCTGCGCTGGAACACGAGACGCCGCAGGTGGTGGTCAGCGATATCCGCATGCCGGGTGAATCGGGGCTGGAATTGCTGCAGCATGCAAAAACACTGCATCCGTCGCTGCCGGTGATCATCATGACCGCATACTCGGATCTGGAGAGTGCGGTCACCGCTTTCCAGGGTGGCGCCTATGAGTATCTGCCGAAACCGTTTGACGTCGATCACGCGGTCGAACTGATCCGCCGCGCGATGGATGAAAGCGTGCGTCAGGACACTGCAGGTGAAGTTAGCGAAGCCGTTCCGGAAATGCTCGGTCAGGCGCCGGCTATGCAGGAAGTCTTCCGTGCCATCGGACGGCTTTCCCAGTCGCATGCGACGGTGATGATCACCGGCGAATCAGGTACCGGGAAGGAACTGGTGGCGAGCGCCTTGCACCGCCACAGCCCGCGTGCGGGCCGGCCGTTCATCGCCATCAATACGGCGGCGATTCCGAAAGAGTTGCTCGAGTCCGAACTGTTCGGTCATGAACGCGGCGCGTTCACCGGTGCGCAGAACATGCGCCGCGGCCGTTTTGAACAGGCCGAGGGCGGAACGCTGTTCCTCGACGAGATCGGCGACATGCCGCAGGAACTGCAGACGCGCCTGCTGCGGGTGCTGTCGGACGGCCATTTTTACCGTGTCGGCGGGCACCAGCCGATCAAAGCCAATGTCCGCGTCATTGCCGCGACGCATCAGGATCTGGAGGCACGTGTCAAACAGGGCCTGTTCCGCGAAGATCTGTTTCACCGTCTCAATGTGATCCGCCTGCGGCTGCCGCCGCTGCGCGAGCGGCGCGAGGATATCCCTTTGCTGGCCAAATATTTCCTGCAGAAAAGCGCGCGCGATCTTGGCGTGGAATCGAAGCGTCTTTCGGACGCCACGCTGAATTATGTGGCGATGCAGGATCTGCCGGGCAATGTGCGTCAGCTGGAAAATCTCTGCCACTGGCTGACGGTGATGGCGCCCGCGGCAACGATCGAGGTCAAGGATCTGCCGCCGGAAATGCGCGCCGAATCCACAGTGGCCGGCGCTGAAGACTGGATTTCAGCTTTGGGACGCGAAGCCGAACTGCGATTGCACCGTGGTGAAACAGCGATCATGGACGAGCTGACCCGCCAATTCGAGAAAACGCTGATTCTGAAGGCTCTGGCCCAGACCGGCGGCCGGCGCATCGAGGCTGCGCAACTCCTCGGACTCGGGCGCAACACGCTGACGCGCAAGATTCAGGAACTGAAAATCGAGTCAGGCCGCGGCGAAGAAGTCTGACCGGGATTGATCAGGACTGCAGTTCAGCCCGCAGTCGTGCCGATGTTGAATTCCGCAATCACCGGTGCATGATCGGAAGGTCGCTCATTGCCGCGTGGTTCGCTGTCGATGCTGCATGATGCGCAGACACCGGCAAGCGCCGGAGAAGCGAGTATATGGTCGATACGCATGCCCATCTTGCGGCGAAACGCGTTCATCCGGTAATCCCACCAAGAATATGAACGTTCCGGCTGTGTGAACAACCGGAAGGTGTCTTTCAGGCCCAGTTCATTGAGCCGCGACAGCGCGGCACGCTCGGCGTCGCTGCATAACACCTTGCCGGCCCACGCCTGGGGATCATGGACATCGGCATCCGTCGGCGCGATGTTGTAATCCCCCAGCAGCGCCAGCGAGGGATGTTGCGCGATTTCCCCGCGCAGCCATGCCGTCAGTGCATTCAGCCAGTCGAGTTTGTAACGGTATTTGTCTGACTCGACTGATTCGCCATTGGGCACATAGACACAGACCACCCGCACCCCGTCCAGCGTTGCCGCGATGACCCGTTTCTGCGGGTCATCGAATCCCGGAATCCCCATGCTCACGGCGCTGACCGGCTTGCGCGAGAGGATCGCCACACCGTTATAGGTTTTTTGTCCGCTGAACGCGACCTGATAACCCGCTGCCATGATTTCTGCCATCGGGAAATTCACGTCTTCGATCTTGGTTTCCTGCAGGCACAGCGCATCCGGCGAATGTTTGCCCAGCCAGTCCAATACTTGCGGCAGGCGGACTTTCAGCGAATTGACGTTCCAGGTGGCTAGTTTCATGGCAGGTAGACCGGTAATTGGGGGGAGTCAGCCGCGATGGTACATCCCCGGCGCCTCTTTGTACGCAAGCCCTTGTATTGGTTGAAATTCCCGGGTCATGCCAGGGTGGACGCCGTGGGGGTTGCACGCGAATTGACTTAAATCAAGATGAGGATCGCCCGATTCTTCAGACTGCTGCCTATAAACAAGCACCAGTGATGCATCTTTAATGGTCGTTCATGGGGGGGGCTATGCATATTTCCAGTCTGATTGTTCACGCCAGGCCGGGCATTGAGGCGCGATTTCGTGCGCAGTTGTCGGCGCTGGACGGCGTCGAACTTCACGCCGTTGCCGATGATGGACGAATGATTGTCACCATGGAAAGTATCGATGACGCGGCAATCCGCAACACTTACGAGGCTATCGAGCGCCTGGATGGCGTGATCTCGGTCGCCATGGTTTATCACCAGGTCGAATCCGATCCTGACAAGGAGATCTGACATGCAGCAGTTAACCCGGCGTGACTTCATCAAGGCCAGCGCGATCAGTGCGGCTTCCACAGTTGCAGGCATCAGCGTTCCCGGCGCGGAAGCGCTGGCGCAGACCGCAGTAGCCGACGGCGTGCGCTGGGATAAAGGCGTTTGCCGGTATTGCGGCACCGGTTGCGGCGTGCTGGTGGGTGTGCGTGATGGCCGTGTGGTCGCGACGCAAGGTGATCCCGATGCGCCCGTCAACAAGGGCCTGAACTGCATCAAGGGTTATTTCCTGTCGAAGATCCAGTATGGCAAGGACCGGCTGACCCGGCCGATGCTGCGCATGAAAGACGGCAAGTTCGACAAGAACGGCGAGTTCCAGCCGATCTCCTGGACGCAGGCGCTCGACATCATGGAAGAGAAGTGCAAGGCCGCGCTGAAGACGGGCGGCCCCCGCGCCGTCGGCATGTTCGGTTCCGGACAATGGACGATCTGGGAAGGTTATGCAGCGGCCAAGCTGTTCAAGGCCGGCTTCCGTTCGAACAATCTCGATCCGAATGCGCGCCATTGCATGGCTTCTGCCGTTGCGGGTTTCATGCGTACCTTCGGCATTGACGAGCCGATGGGCTGCTACGACGACATGGAGCATGCCGACGCTTTCGTGCTGTGGGGTTCGAACATGGCGGAGATGCACCCGATCCTTTGGTCGCGCATTACCGATCGCCGGCTGACTGCCAAACACGTCAAGATGCACGTACTGTCGACGTTTACCCACCGCTCCTGTGAACTGGCCGACAGCGAACTGATTTTCAAGCCGCAGTCCGATCTGGCGATTCTCAACTACGTTTGCAACTACATCATCCAGAACGGCGCGGTGAACGAAGCGTTCGTCAAACGCAACGTCAATTTCCGCAAGGGCGTCACCGATATCGGTTACGGCCTGCGTCCCAATCATCCGCTGGAGCAGGTGGCCAACAACAACGGCTACCCCGGCGCCGACGGCAAGCCCAAAGGTAATCCGGACAACTCCACGCCGATCACCTTCGACGAGTTCAAGCAATTTGTATCCGAGTACACGCTAGACAAGGCGCATGAGATATCCGGAGTACCCAAGGACAAGCTGGAAGCCCTGGCCAGGGTTTACGCCGATCCGAAGACCAAGGTGGTGTCGTACTGGACCATGGGCTTCAATCAGCACACCCGTGGCACCTGGGTGAACAACATGATTTACAACGTGCACCTGCTGGTCGGCAAGATTTCCGAACCCGGCAACGGGCCGTTCTCGCTGACCGGCCAGCCTTCGGCCTGCGGCACGGCGCGCGAAGTCGGCACGTTTGCCCATCGCCTGCCTGCCGACATGGTGGTGATGAACCCGAAACACCGCGCGATCAGCGAACAGTTGTGGAAATTGCCGGCGGGTACGATTCCCGACTGGATCGGTTTGCACGCCGTTGCCCAAAGCCGCGCGCTGAAGGACGGCACGCTCAAGTTTTACTGGACCACGACCACCAACAACATGCAGGCGGGTCCGAACATCAATGGCGAAATCTGGCCCGGCTTCCGCAATCCTGCGGCTTTTGTTGTCGTATCGGATGCCTACCCGACAGTGACCGCGCTGGCTGCCGACCTGATCCTGCCCTCGGCAATGTGGACCGAAAAGGAAGGTGCGTTCGGCAATGCCGAGCGCCGCACCCAATTCTGGCGCCAGCAGGTGAAGGCGCCGGGCGAATCGAAGTCGGATCTCTGGCAATACGTCGAATTTTCCAAACGTTTCCGTACCGAGGACGTATGGCCCGCCGAACTGCTGGACAAGGCGCCGCAATACAAAGGAAAAACGCTGTACGACGTGCTTTACGCCAACGGCGAGGTCAACAAGTTCCCGGTTGCGCAGATCCAGAAGGGATTCGATAACGACGAAGCCAAAGACTTCGGCTTTTACCTGCAGAAGGGATTGTTCGAGGAATATGCGCAGTTCGGCCGTGGCCATGCTCATGACCTCGCCTCGTTCGACACCTATCATCATGCGCGCGGTCTGCGCTGGCCGGTAGTCGACAACAAGGAAACCCTCTGGCGCTTCCGCGAAGGTTACGACCCCTATGTGAAAAAGGGCGAAGGCGTGAAGTTTTACGGCAAACCGGATGGCAAGGCGTGGATATTCGCATTGCCCTACCAGCCAGCCGCAGAGCAGCCTGACGGCGAATTTGATCTTTGGCTGTCGACCGGTCGCGTGCTGGAGCACTGGCATACCGGAACGATGACCCGACGCGTCCCCGAGCTGTACCGCGCGATGCCTGACGCCTGGCTCTACATGCACCCGGAAGACGCCAAGAAGCGCGGCCTGCAGCGTGGAGATTCAGTCAAAGTCATGACACGGCGTGGTGAAGTGAGCACGCGCGTGGAAACCCGCGGCCGCAACAAGCCGCCGGAGGGCCTCGTGTTCATGCCGTTCTTTGACGAGCATCGTCTGGTCAACAAGCTGACGCTGGATGCCACTTGCCCGATCTCCAAGGAGACCGATTTCAAGAAATGTGCCTGCAAGGTCGTCAAGGTTTAATGGCCAAAGCCCTGTCGCCTGGTGCGGCAGGGCTGAACCGCAACGCCAATGACCACTGCTGACCAAACCCGCCGCAGCGAGCGCCGGGAATTCATGCTGGATACCGCAAAGATGGCCTGCGGTGTCGGCATGCTTGGTATCGGCCTGGGTCTTTACGGCAAGCAGGCGCGGGCACTGCCGCCAGGTGCGATTCGTCCGCCGGGGGCATTGAAGGAAGACGATTTTCTCGGCGCCTGCGTGCGATGCGGTCTGTGCGTGCGCGACTGCCCGTATGACATTCTGTCACTGGCACGTCCCGGTCATGAAGTGGCGACGGGCACGCCGTTTTTTGTCGCGCGCGCCAAACCCTGCGAGATGTGCGAGGACATTCCCTGCGTCAAGGCCTGTCCCACGGGCGCGCTGGATCCGGCACTGACGGATATCGGAAAAGCCAAAATGGGTCTGGCGGTACTCGTCGACCATGAAACCTGCCTCAACTTCCTTGGATTGCGCTGCGATGTTTGTTACCGCGTCTGCCCGCTGATCGACAAGGCCATCACGCTGGATCTGCAGCACAACGAACGCACCGCCAAACACACGCGTTTCCTGCCGACTGTGCATTCCGACCAGTGCACCGGATGCGGTAAATGCGAGGCGTCATGCGTACTCGAAGTATCCGCCATCAAGGTTTATCCGGTGGCGCTGGCCAAAGGTGAACTCGGCGCGCATTACCGCATCGGTTGGGAGGAAAAACGCAAGGCGGGAAAATCGCTGGTCGAGGACCGCAACATCATCGATTTGCCGGATCGCCTGCCGGAAGGCGTGAAGCTGGAAGGTCATTCCGATCCCGGGAGTCTTGCCGGTCAGCCGGCGCCGTCTGCCGCTGCCGGCGTGGACAGCCTGAAACCCGCGTTGCCCGGCGGCAAGCTGGAGAAGCGCATGACTGACCAGGTGGCGCGATGACCGCCATCGGCAGCGAAGCGCTGCAGGCCAAAGGCTGGTGGGGCACGCATCGCTGGTTGCTGTTGCGCCGGTTGTCGCAACTGGCGGTGATGGCATTGTTCATGGCCGGGCCGTGGCTGGGGATCTGGCTGGTCAAAGGCAACCTCAATCACAGCAGGACACTGGATGTGTTGCCGATGACTGACCCGCTGGTGTTGCTGCAGTCGCTGGCCGCCGGCCACGCCGCTGAGCGTGATGCATTGCTGGGCATCGCTGTAGTGCTGATTCTTTATCTGATTGTCGGCGGCCGCGCCTACTGTTCCTGGGTTTGTCCGGTCAACATGGTTACCGATGCCGCTGCATGGTTGCGCCGCCTTATCGGCATCAAAGGCAGCGCCCATATCTCCCGCCGCGCACGTTACTGGATACTGGGCATGACGCTGGCGCTTGCAGCGATTACCGGCTCCATCGCCTGGGAACTGATCAATCCGGTATCAATGCTGCACCGGGGCCTGATTTTCGGCATGGGCGCCGGCTGGACGGTGATCCTGGCGGTGTTCCTGTTCGATCTGTTCGTGATGAGCCGCGGCTGGTGCGGCCATCTTTGCCCGGTGGGCGCCTGTTACAGCCTGATCGGACGCTGGAGCCTGCTGCGCGTATCCGCCTCGCGCCGTGACAGCTGCAACAACTGCATGGATTGTTTTGCGGTTTGCCCCGAGCCCCAGGTATTGCGTCTGCCACTGAAGGGTGCAGCCAAGGGCGCCGGCCCGGTGGTGATGTCACCAAATTGTACTAACTGCGGACGCTGCATCGATATCTGTTCCAAGGACGTGTTTTCCCTGGGCAGTCGTTTCAACCATTCTGTTTCCATGGCCGGCGTGTCAGCGACAGCGCCGAAATGAATATTCAATTTTTACCGGTGAGGACTGCATCATGAAAAAGACCACAACGATGATCGTGCTGGCAGTGCTGTGTTCCGCTGTTTTGGGTTGTGTCGGAGTGCAGCAGCTTCAGACCATCCGTGGTGCCGACGTGCCGGAGGCCGACCAGGCGCCGCAGGATCTGGCCTATCAAGGCAAAAGACCGGGGGAGCTCAAGTTGATCGAGCGGACATTCGAGGGGCAGCCGCCGCTGATTCCGCACTCCATCGCCAATTATGAAGAAATCACGGTGACCGAGAACCCGTGTATTGAATGTCATATCAGCAATGATTTCAAAGGCAAAAAAATGCCGCGCGTCAGCAACAGTCATCTGGCTGTTTTGCCGACAGCTGCCCAGCCGGAGCCGGTACTGCATATGAGTCGCTGGCAATGCAACAGCTGCCATGTACCGCAGGTGGATGCGAAGCCGCTGGTCGAAAACAACTTTCGGGGGGCTTTCAGCCCCCGCTGACCGCGCGGAAGTTAACGCGGCGGATCAGGGCGATGGCGCAGACGGTGCGTTTTGTGTGGCTGGCGCTGCCGGAGGAGCGGCCCCTGGAGCCGGCGGTTTGGGCGCAGCCGCAGCGGGCGCCGGTTTTGGCGCCGGACGCGCACCCGCGACACTCCGCGGATACCCGGCATTGTCGAGCGCCGAATCCCAGGCGCCTTCCTCGTAACCTTTCAGTAATTCGCGACCGACAAAAAGCGCGGGCACCTCAAGACTGCCGTTGGTGAGTTTCTTGAAGGACTCCAGATCGGCCTGATGATTTTTTTCGGTGAAAGGCAGTCCGCGGCGATTCAGGTGTGCGCGGGCCTTGGTGCAGCCATCGCCGCAATCAGTGATAAACAGAGTCAGCGGAAAATTCTTCGCGGCCTGCTGAACGCTGAACG
>JBIIZE010000163.1:0-5305 GCA_044346435.1 Burkholderiales bacterium | reverse complement strand
CGGATCACCCTGTTCGATAAAGCGGTCGGGCAATCCCAGCTGCAGAACCGGCACGGCACAGGACTGTTGCTCCAGGGCTTCCAGCACCGCACTGCCGGCGCCGCCCATGATCACGTTTTCTTCGACAGTCACCAGCAGGTCATGCGACTGCGCCAGTTCACGTACCAGTTCAACGTCCAGCGGTTTGACGAAACGCATATTGGCGACGGTGGCGTCGAACTCGTCGGCAATGGCCAGCGACGGCGCCAGCATCGAACCGAAGGCGAGGATCGCCACTCGGCCCTTGCCCTGGCGCCGCACTTCGCCTCGGCCGACGGTCAGCGCGGTCATTTCCTTGTTAACCGGCGCACCGGGACCGGTGCCGCGCGGATAACGCACCGCCACCGGACTGTTCATCTGGAAAGCCGTATAGAGCATCTGCCGGCATTCGTTTTCATCGGACGGCGTCATGACCGTCATATTGGGCAGGCAGCGCAGGAAACTCAGGTCGAAGCTGCCGTTGTGCGTTGCGCCGTCGGCGCCAACCAGACCGCCGCGATCCAGCGCAAACACCACCGGCAGATTCTGGATCTGCACGTCGTGGATCAGCTGGTCGTAACCGCGCTGCAGAAAGGTTGAATAGATCGCGACCACCGGTTTGTAACCTTCACAGGCAATACCTGCGGCAAAGGTCACTGCATGCTGTTCGGCAATGCCGACATCGAAGTAGCGCTTCGGATACAGCTGCGCAAACTTGACCATGCCCGAACCTTCACGCATCGCCGGGGTGATCGCCACCAGCCGCGGATCGCGTTCGGCCATGTCACACAGCCACTCGCCGAAGACCTGCGTGTAGGTCGGTTTGCCGCCGGATTTGCCGCCGGCGATGCCCGCCTTGTGATCGAACTTCGACACGCCGTGATACAGGATCGGATCGGCCTCGGCCAGTTTGTAACCCTGACCCTTGCGCGTGACCACGTGCAGGAACTGCGGTCCCTTCAGACGCTTGATGTTGTGCAGCGTCGGCAGCAGCGCATCAAGATCATGACCGTCGATCGGCCCGATGTAGTTGAAACCGAACTCCTCGAACATCGTGCCCGGCGTAACCATGCCCTTGACGTGTTCTTCAGCACGGCGAGCGAGGTCACCCAGCACCTTGGTGCCGAGATCCTTGGCCTTGGCGTAGAAGCGACCGGACATCAGCTTGGCCAGATACTTGTTCAGTGCGCCCACCGGCGGCGAGATCGACATGTCGTTGTCGTTGAGGATCACCAGCAGATCAACATCCATGTCGCCGGCGTTGTTCATGGCTTCGAAGGCCATGCCCGCGGTCATCGCACCGTCACCGATGATCGCCACCGCGCGGCGCGGCTCACCCTTCAGCTTGGCGGCGACTGCCATGCCCAGCGCGGCGCTGATCGACGTGCTCGAATGCGCGGTACCGAAAGTGTCGTATTCGGATTCTTCACGCTGCGGAAAACCGGACAGGCCTTTCCACATGCGCAGGTTCTTCATGCCCTCGCGGCGTCCGGTGAGGATCTTGTGGCCGTAGGTCTGGTGGCCGACGTCCCACACCAGCCGGTCATGCGGCGTGTCAAAGACGTAATGCAGTGCGATGGTCAATTCGACCGTGCCGAGATTGGATGACAGATGGCCGCCGGTCTGGCTGACCGACTCGACCAGATACTGGCGCAGTTCGCCGGCGAGGCGCGGCAACTGGCTGCGTTCAAGCAGTCGCAGATCGGCCGGCGTGGCGATGGATTTCAGTAATTCGTATTGCGGTCGGTCCATGTCTCCGGCGCCGTCTATGGTCAGTGTTCCGCTCATCGAGTCACGCATTTCATCCTAGTATCTCAGAACTGGCGCAGGACGATGAAATCCGCGAGTTGCGCCAGTCGCGCGCCGCGGGCGCCGAAAGGCGCGATGGCGGACAACGCCTCTTCACGGAGTTGTCCGGCCAGCGATTTGGCCTGGGCAATACCCATGGCGCTGACATAGGTGGGTTTGCCCTGCTCGGCGTCTTTGCCGGCGGTTTTGCCCAGTGTCGCGGTAGGGGCTTCGGCGTCGAGCACGTCGTCAACCACCTGAAAAGCCAGACCAACCGCCTTGGCATAGGCATCGACGCGGGCAAATTCCGCTTCGCTCAGACCGCTGCCGCAGCGCGCGCCAAGCACGGCCGCCGCACGGATCAGCGCGCCGGTTTTGTGAATATGCATGAACTCCAGTTCGGGCACGGTCAGTGTTTTGCCGACCGCAGCCAGATCAATCGCCTGTCCGCCGGCCATGCCGCGCGAACCGGAGGCCATTCCCAGCAGTTTGACCATTTCCAGTTGCGCCTTGGCATCGGGTGCCAGCGCGTATTCACCGAGCAGCTGGAACGACAGACTCTGCAGCGCATCGCCGACCAGCAGTGCGGTCGCTTCATCGAACTCGACATGACAGGTCGGCTTGCCGCGGCGAAGCACATCGTCATCCATGCACGGCAGGTCGTCGTGCACCAGCGAGTAGGCGTGGATGATTTCCACGGCGGCACCGGCGACGGTGACGCGCTCCGGATCCGCCTGCGACAGTTCACCGGCGGCATAAGCCAGCAGCGGCCGTACGCGTTTGCCGGCGCCGAGTACGGCATAACGCATCGCGGCGTGCAGGCGCTGCGGCGCGATGTCCGGCGAGGGCAGCACTTTCTGCAGAAAGGCTTCGATGCGGGACTGCCCGGCAGCGGTCCAGGCCTGAAAGTCGGAGGAAGTCACAATGGTCGGGGAAAGGGCTACTGCTCGGCAGCGCCGAAATTCTTCAGCACGCCATTTTCCAGAATCTTCACTTGCTGTTGGGCATCATGAAGCTGCGCCTGACAGAACTTGAGCAGTTCGGCGCCACGCTTGTAGGCGGCGAGCGACTGCTCCAGCGGCATCTGGCCCTCTTCCATTGCTTCGACGATTTTTTCGAGTTCGGCCAGGGCCGTTTCGAAAGTGGGTGTGGCGGATGCGTTTTTTGTGGTTTTGGACATGGGGGTGCAGGACCCGCGAAGAGGTCAGGAAATGTAGCGCAATCAGAGGGTTGCGGTCAACGCACCGGGCTTAAAAAACCCCGTCGGGACGCATCATTGATTGCGTACAATGAATCGCGTAAGGAATGGCCCGTCAAAACGACTGATGGGCACGGAATAACCCGCATCACACGGAGCAGTCACCGATGCATGCCACGCTGCCGTTACTCGAAAACGGCAATTTCCCGGCGATCCGCCGCAAAGCGGTTGAAACCCTGCAGGTCAACCTCGGTTACAAGTGCAACCAGAGCTGCCTGCACTGCCACGTCAATGCCGGGCCGACGCGCACCGAACTGATGTCGCGGGAAACCATTTTTGAAGTCATCGCCTGCATCAAGGCCATGAATATCCGCACGCTGGATGTTACCGGCGGCGCGCCGGAACTCAACCCGCATTTCCGCATGCTCGTCGAATCGGTGCGCGGGCTGGACGTACGCGTCATCGACCGTTGCAACCTGACCATCCTGTTCGAACCGGATCAGGAAGACCTCGCACAATTTCTCGCCGGTCAGCAGGTTGAAATCACCGCTTCACTGCCCTGCTATCTCGAAGACAACGTCGACCGGCAGCGCGGCAAAGGCGTTTTTGAAACCAGCATCCGTGCGCTGCAAAAACTCAACAGCCTCGGTTATGCGCAGCCGGGATCGCCGCTGAAACTGAATCTGGTCTACAACCCTCAGGGTCCCGTGCTGCCACCGGACCAGCAGAACCTGCAGCGCGATTACCAGCAGCGCCTGCTCGATGGTTATGGCGTGGTGTTCAACGAACTGTATGCATTGGCCAACATGCCGATCCAGCGCTTCGGCAGCACACTGGTGTCGAAAGGCCAGTTCGAGCCGTACATGCAACTGCTGAAGAACGCCTACCGTCAGGAAAACCTCGACACCGTGATGTGCCGGACACTGCTGTCGGTCGACTGGCAGGGTTATGTCTACGATTGCGATTTCAACCAGATGCTGGAACTGCCGCTGGCCTGGAAAGGCCGCTCACGCCCCCACTTGCGCGAGCTGCTGGGCGTGGATCTCGAACGCAACCCGATCGTCGTCAAAGACCACTGCTATGGCTGTACCGCCGGTCAGGGTTCAAGCTGCGGCGGAGCGCTGGGCAACAACTGAGATGATCGAACCGGCATTCGCGATTTATTTCTGGGGCTTCCTGCTGCTTTACGGTGGCGCGATGTACGCCATCACGCCGCGCTCTCGCACGGCCGCGAGTTTTTTCACCGGCAGCGACGACAACGGCCGCCCGGCGACCGAGTGGGCGCTGATGTGCAGCATTTTCATCAGCTGGATTTTTGCCAAATCGGTGACCAACGCCGCCAATCTCGGTGCGACCTGGGGTGTTGTCGGCGGCCTCGCCTACGCCACTTACTGGCTGTCGATACCGGTGGCCGGAATGGTCATCTACTGGCTGCGCACCCGCCACGGCGCCACGGGAATGGTGCCTTTCCTGATCGCCCGCTACGGCCGGCTGGCTGCGCTGGCATTCACGCTAGCCATCCTGATCCGGCTTTACAACGAAGTGTGGAGCAATACCGCGGTCGTCGGCGCCTACTACGGACAGGCCGGCAGCTGGACATTTATTACCGCAGCACTGCTGTTCACCGCGGCAACCCTGATCTATGCGTTGAAAGGCGGACTGCGCAGCTCCATCGTCACCGATGTCATCCAGACCGTTCTGTTCATCGTTGCGCTCGGCGCGGTGTTGTTCCTGGTCTTGCCGCACCACGGTCTCGGCACACTCCTCGCGGTCGGCGATTTCCGCATGAATGCGGGTGTTGACCTGATCCTCGTCGCACTGCTTCAGGTGCTCTCCTACCCGTTCCACGATCCCGTGCTGACCGACCGCGGTTTCATCACCCGCGAAAAAACCATGCTGCGCGCAATGATCACTGCCGGTGTGCTCGGCTTCATCTGCATTTTTGCGTTCAGCCTGGTTGGGGTGCATGCGAAGCTGGAAGGCCTACCTTCGGGCGACAACATGCCCGGCGCCGTTGCACAGGCCTTCGGCGTTCTGCCTTATCTGCTGATGACGGTGGTGATGATCATGGCAGCGGGCTCCACACTGGATTCAACTTTTGCCTCGGTCGCCAAATCCATCGGTCAGGAAGTACCGATGCTTGCCGGCCGCAAACCGGGCCCGCGAGCGATGGTCGTGGGCATGTGGACCATGATCGTGTTCGCACTGCTCGGCAACATTCCGATGATCGCCGGCACCGACATTCTCAAGGCCACCACCATCAGCGGCACGATGGTGATGGGGCTTGCGCCGATCTTCCTG
>JBIIZE010000323.1:0-3300 GCA_044346435.1 Burkholderiales bacterium | reverse complement strand
TTTCATCTGGCGTTCTGGCCGGGCATTCTGCTCGGCATCCTGCTCGCCACCGGCATGATTCCGCCCTCCTGGGCCATCGGCGATGGCAAATATGCGCTGCTGCTCGGCGTCAATTTCTACGGACTCGGCCTTTGCATCGCCGGTTTCCTGCTGCCGGTTGCGTGGCAGGCCCTGAACGGCAAACGATGACACCCGGCCGCAGCTGCCCGGTTGAATACCGCTACGACCCGGCGTCACTGAACCGCCCCGCGGATTTCAGCGCAGACACGCTTTATGTCATCGGCGGTCTTTATGGCAACCGTCCGGCGCTGCAGGCCATAGAGGCTCTCGCGGCAGCAGAATCCGGACCGGTGACCCTGGCCTTCAACGGCGACTTCAACTGGTTCAACTGTGATGCCCCGGGATTTACCGCCATCAACGAGGCCGTTCTCGCTCAACACGCGCTGCGCGGTAATGTTGAAACCGAACTGGCCAATGAGGACGGTACGTCCGGCTGCGGTTGCGCCTATCCGGACAACGTCAGCGATGATGACGTCGAACGCTCGAACGCCATCGAGGCGCGGCTGCGGGAAACCGCAAAGGCATTTCCCGAACTGCGCGCGCGTCTGGCCGCGCTGCCGATGGCACTGACCGCCGACGTCGGCGGGATGCGCATCGCCATCGTACATGGCGATTGCGAGTCGCTGGCCGGCTGGTCTTATGACGAATCCGCGCTGCGCGATAGCGCAGGCCTCGCGCGTGTCACCACGCATCTGCAAGCGGCTGACGCGCGACTCATCACCAGCAGCCATACCTGTTTGCCGGTTGCGCTGACCCTGCAAACCGCGAACGGCCGCTCGGCGCTGTTCAACAATGGTGCCGCAGGCATGCCCAACTTCGCCGGCACGGCTTTCGGCGTCATCACCCGCATTTCAACCCGCCCCGCCGCATCGCTGTCGACGCTGTACGGCACGGTCATCGACAACATCCATGTCGATGCGCTGGCCGTTCACTATGATCAGGCGGCGTGGCAAAACGATTTTGCCGCCAACTGGCCCGAAGGCAGTCCCGCAGAAATCTCTTACGCCCGGCGCATCAGCAACGGCCCGCGCTACGGGCTCAATCGCGCGATGGGACCGGGCATCCGCATCAGCCAGACACTATTGCAGCAGGTCAGTGCAGCCGGGAGAAACCTTTGAGCAAAAGCAAACTGCTGGTCGTCGCCATCATCGCGGCCGCCATCACCGCATTTTTTGTATTTGACCTGAAGCAATACGTCTCGCTGGATTACTTCCAGTCGCAGCGTGCGGCCATCGAAGCTGCCGTGGCCGCAGACCCGGTTCGCGCCGGCCTGCTGTTTTTCGCCGTCTACGTTGCCGCCACCGGCTTGTCGCTGCCCGGCGCCTCTGTGCTGACGCTGATTGCGGGTGCCATCTTCGGACTGCTCTGGGGCACCCTCATTGTGTCATTCGCCTCAACCATCGGGGCCACGCTCGCGTTCCTGACATCACGTTTCCTGCTGCGGGATTGGGTGCAGCAGCGCTTCGGCGACCGGCTGCGCCCGATCAACGAAGGCGTTGCACGCGAGGGCGCGTTCTATCTGTTCGCGTTGCGGCTCGTGCCGGCGTTTCCGTTCTTCGCCGTGAACCTGCTGATGGGGTTGACGCCGATCCGCACTGCAACCTACTACTGGGTCAGCCAGCTCGGCATGTTTGCCGGCACCATTGTCTACGTTTACGCGGGAACCCAGCTTGGCGAGTTCCGCATCTCGGCAGGACTCATCGGTGCCTTTGTTTTGTTGGGCCTGTTCCCCCTGATCGCCAAAAAAACCCTCGACGCACTCAAAGCCCGCAAAGTCTATGCCGGCTGGACGCGTCCCAGAACCTTCGACCGCAACCTTGTCGTGATCGGCGGCGGCTCTGCCGGACTGGTCTCGGCGTACATTGCCGCCGCGGTGAAGGCGAAAGTCACGCTGGTCGAAAAACACAAAATGGGCGGCGACTGCCTGAACACCGGCTGTGTGCCGTCAAAGGCGCTGATCAAATCGGCAAAACTGGTCGCCACGATGAAACATGCGGCCGATTACGGGCTGAAAAATACGCCGGTGGATTTTGATTTTTCCGAGGTCATGGACCGCGTGCAGCGCGTGGTGCGCGAAATCGAACCGCATGACTCCATCGAGCGTTACACCAAGCTCGGTGTCGAGTGCCTGACCGGTGAAGCAAAAATCGTATCGCCGTGGTCGGTGGAAGTCACCACCGCAAGCGGCAAACAGACGCTGACCACCCGCGGCATCATCATCGCTGCCGGTGCGCGCCCCTTCGTGCCGCCAATCCCCGGCATTGAGGAAGCGGGTTATCTGACTTCAGACACGTTGTGGGACCTTCGCCAGCTGCCGAAACGCCTGCTCGTGCTCGGCGGCGGCCCGATCGGCTGCGAACTGACGCAGTGTTTTGCCCGCCTGGGTTCACAGGTGACGCAGGTCGAAATGCTGCCGCGGCTGATGATTCGTGAAGATCCGGAAATTTCCGATCTGGTCATGCAGAAGTTCCGTGCCGAGGGCGTCAACGTGCTGGTGAACCACAAGGCGCAGCGCTTCGCCATCGAAAATGGCGAGAAGGTGTTGTATTGCGAGCACGGCGGTGAGGCTGTGCGCGTGGCATTCGACACGCTGCTCTGCGCCGTCGGCCGCGTCGCCAACACCACCGGTTACGGTCTGGAAGAACTCGGCATCCCGGTAACCAAGGCGCGTACCGTTGAAGTCAACGAGTTCATGCAGACGAAATATCCCAACATCCTCGCCTGCGGCGACGTTGCGGGTCCCTACCAGTTCACGCACACGGCGGCACACACCGCCTGGTATGCAGCCGTCAACGGCCTGTTCAGCGGCTACAAAAAATTCCGTGCCGACTTTTCGGTGATCCCGTGGGCCACCTTCACCGACCCTGAAGTGGCCCGCGTCGGCATCAATGAAACCGAAGCGAAAGAAAAGAATATCCCCTACGAAGTGACGACCTACGGCATTGATGACCTTGACCGCGCCATTGCCGACGGCAGCGCCCATGGCGTTGTCAAAATACTGACCGTACCCGGTAAAGACAAAGTCCTTGGCGCCACCATCGCCGGTGAACATGCCGGCGACCTGATTACCGAATTCGTCAGTGCGATGAAACACGGCATCGGACTCAACAAAATCCTCGGCACCATCCACATCTATCCGACGCTGGCCGAAGCCAATAAATACGTGGCAGGAAACTGGAAGCGCAATCACGCACCGAAAGGATTGTTGGCGTGGGTGGAAAAGTTTCATGCGTGGCGGCG
>JBIIZE010000059.1:0-8686 GCA_044346435.1 Burkholderiales bacterium | reverse complement strand
CGCGACTCGATTACAACGGGGAATGGCTCAGCCACAAAACCCCGCTGGATCGCGGTGTGGTTGCGATCAACAACCAGCTCGGCGCCGTACCGCGCGAGCGCTTCCTCGGCGAACCCGCCGACGGCAAGGTGACATTGGAAAATCAGACCCACCAGTTTGTGCTTGAGCATGACTTGAATCAGGTGTGGACCGGGCGGCTGGCCCTGTCATACAAATCCGGTGAACTTCAGGGCTATTCCACTGAAGCACAGCCGACGCTGGAGGCCAACCAGCAGACCTTGCGCCGGCAGCGACGTTACCGTGATTACGCTTCGGAAGACGTAACGCTTCAGGGAGAAGTCGTGGGGCGGTTGCGTGCAGGCGGCGTCGAGCACGAACTGACATTGGGCGCGGAAACCTACCGTTTCCAAATGGATCAACTGATGCTGCGCGTCAATCCGACAGCAGGCTCGCCTTATGCGATCAACGTTTTCAACCCGGTGTATGGACAGCCGCAACCCGTACCCGGGCCTAACACGCAAACCCAGGAGGATCAGCGCAACCTTGCGTTTTATATGCAGGACGTGATCAAACTGGGGGAATCCTGGCGATTGCTGGCGGGTTTACGGCATGACAGTTATGACCAGCAGTTGATGAACCTGCGAACGGGGGTTTTGACCAAGCAAAGTCCCGACGCAACAACGCCGCGTGTAGGGTTGAGCTATTTGCCCTCTCCCCAATGGACGCTGTTTGGCAATGCCGGCAAATCATTCCGCCCCAATGTCGGTACCAATGCCGCAGGAGGCGCGTTTGACCCCGAGTCCGGCAATGCCATTGAGGGGGGGCGTGAAATGGGAGAACCCGCAGCGCACACTTGGCGCAACATTCGCGTTTTTTGACATTAACAAGAAAAACGTACTGACAGCGGATCCGGCAAATGCGGGTTTCTCAATCGCGGCAGGCGATGTGCGCAGCCGCGGTTTCGATGCCGATCTGTCAGGTCAACTGAGTCGCTCCTGGCGGATCAATGCCAGCTTCACCTATAACGATGCCTACGTTAAACAGGACAATACGCTGGAGGTTGGCGGCCGACTGTTGAACATTCCGGAGGTGAACGGAAGCGTGTTGCTGGTATACGAAGGTGCGGCCGCCGATGGTCGTTTTGGCCTGGGTGGTGGCGTGACGTACACCGGCGATCGGTTGGGAGAGGCGCGCACCCAGACTCAGGCGACGGCGGGCACCCCGGAATTCGAGTTGCCTGCCTACACGCTGGTCAAGGCCGTGGCGTACTGGCGCGCCAGTTCCAAGCTGCGCTTCTCGCTGGATATCGACAACCTCTTCGACAAGACCTACTACACACAGTCATTCCAGCGTACCTGGGTGGCACCTGGGTCGCCACGAACGATCACACTGGGCATGCAGACCAAATTCTGATGGTAGTCGCCGATTTCAACGGAATTCCGCCCCTGCACAAGGGGTTGCCGCGATCGGCAGTGAGCATCGTGTGCCCATGCGTCGTTATCACTCAAAGGATTGAAGCATGGGTTCCTTGACGGAACTGGGCATTTTCGGCGTCCTGCGCCAGGCGGATGCCGTCCAGCAACTGACGGCTGTTGTTCTTGTCCTGATGTCGCTGGCCAGCTGGTGTGTCATGTTCATGAAAGCCTGCGAACTGTGGCGCCTTCGCACGCGGTCGGTTTTACTCAGCCAGGTCATGGAGTCTGAGGACCGGTCCTCGGCACTGAAGGTGCTCGGTGAAGCTGAAAGGTGCGGGCCGTTTTCAATTCTCGCCCGAAGAGCAATGGATCAGTTGCAAGGTCGAGTTGCTGATCACGTATTGGATAGCGATCGCGCTTTGCGCGAATTTGAACGCGTAGTACGTCGCTCGGTCAAGCGACTTGAGTCCGGTCTGGGGGTTCTGGCGTCTGTGGGGGCAACCGCACCTTTTGTGGGATTGTTTGGAACGGTCTGGGGAATTTACCGGGCGCTGATCGGTATCGGTGTTTCGGGGCATGCAACCATCGACAAGGTTGCGGGTCCGGTCGGCGAGGCGCTGATCATGACGGCTTTTGGTCTGGCGGTTGCGATCCCTGCGGTGCTTGCCTACAACTTCCTGGTTCGCGCAAACCGGGGCATCGTATCGGAGCTCGATGAGTTTGTTCAGGACTTGATGCATTTGGTCTCGTCGTCGGGCAGGGCGCCCGTCGGGTCAGGTGCATGATGGCAATGGGTGCTCGACAGGAGGGCAATGAAGAGCAGCTGATGGGTGAAATCAATACCACTCCGTTGGTCGACGTGATGCTCGTCCTGCTCATCATATTCATGGTCACGGCGCCAATGTTTACGCATGCGGTCAAGGTTGATTTGCCTAAAGCACAAAGCACACCCAATCAGGAAAAGCCTGACCGCGTAGCCATAGTCATCGAAGCGAGTGGCCGGACTTACTGGAATGCCGAAGTGGTTGGTGATGGTGATCTGCAACGGCGCCTTGAGCAGGCATCGAAGTCTGATCCCCAGCCCGAGATCCACCTCCGCGCAGACAAGAATGCGCGGTATGAGTGGGTCGCGAAGGTCATGGCCTTTGCGCAGCGCGCGGGACTGCGCAAGATGGGGTTTTTAACGGACCCCGCTGATACCGGGGGAAATTGAGTGCTGGTGCATGGCAATCATGCAGAGTTCGGCGGAACCAATCTGGAGGGGTTTCGGCGCCGTTTCGCCATGAATCGACTTCTGTTGGTGTGCGAGCGGCCCCTGTGGTTAAATGAAATGATGGTGGGCTCAAACAAAATGGATAGTACGTCTGCGGATGTCGCCGAGCAGTTCATTCGGCAGACAGGCGCCCGCCTGACGCGCCCCCGTATCATGGTACTCACTGTGCTTTTGAAGGCGGAACGCGCCCTTACCCATCACGAAGTAGAAGCCCGCCTGTCCGCCGACAGCGGCGTCAACCGGGTCACCATCTACCGTGTGCTGGAGTGGCTTACCGAGAACGGCCTCGCCCACAAGATTTCAGGGGACGACCGTATTTGGCGATTTAATGCGGCTGCCCATGCCCACACGGGTCCGCATGCACATTTCGAATGCAGTGACTGCGGACAGGTGTTATGTCTGGAACCTGTCGAGGCCAGACCGGCGGTGAAGCTTCCGGCGGGATTCCGGCAGAACGCTGTCGAGTTGACGGTGAAAGGTTTGTGCGCGGACTGCGGTCCGACGCAGAACAAGGCGCGAACAAGCGGCCGCCACCAGCATTGAGCGCAAGCCGTTTTTTTAATCAATAATGCAACTGAATTGCAAAAATGCCGGCTATTGATGCCACTGTGCTCTGGATAGTGGGAGCAACGATCGTCGGCGGCGCGCTGAGCATGTTTGTCGCCGGCCTGTTGTCGTTTACGTTGTTGGCGCCCTGGGTGTCTTCGATGGTGAGTTATGCCGTGGGTGTATTGCTGGCGGCGGCATTCCTGCATTTGTTGCCTGAGGCGTTCATGCAGTCCGAAAACATCGAGGCGCTGTCCGCTACCGCGCTTGCCGGTCTTGTCGGATTCTTTTTGTTGGAAAAAGCGGCCTTATGGCGACATCACCACGAGCCGCTGGACGAGCAGCATGCCCGCGTCACACACGGCCGGCGAACGGGTTTGTTGATTGTAGTCGGCGACGGTTTTCACAATTTTGTTGATGGCGTCCTGATCGCTGCAGCTTTCATGGCGGACACCAGGCTCGGGATCATGACCACTGTTGCAATAGTGGCTCACGAGGTGCCTCAGGAAGTAGGGGATTTCATGATTCTGCTGCATGCCGGGTATAGCCGCCGCCGTGCGCTGCTGCTGAATTTCGGCTCGAGCCTGATGTCCCTGATCGGTGGTGTGACGGGGTACCTTGCACTCAACGACGCGCAGGATGCAATTCCATACATTCTGGTTCTGGCGGCATCGAGTTTCATATACATCGCACTGGCCGACCTGATTCCCGATCTGCATCGTCGCAATGACGCGCGCAGCATACTTGCCCAAATGCTGTTTGTCGTTGCAGGTATCGCCACGATACTGATTTCGCAGGAGTGGCTGCATGGTCACTGATCACGCAGGACGGCAGTATTACCGCCTTCTTCAGGATGAGCGCCTTGGACCGGTTGCCCGTCGGTTTGCGAGAACACTGCTGTTCTCGTCTCGTGGCAGCAATACGGAGATCACCTTGGGGCAGCGTTTCATGCCGTTTTTCGATAGTGATGGATTATTGCATTGCGTAGTGCAGCATGCAGACAGCGGAGAAGTGCTTTTTTGCGCAACGATGAACCGCGAGGCGTTATCGCTGACCATTCGTAGTGGAATCGCCCATTTCTGGGCGGCTGTTGATCGCCGCTTATGGCATCGCTGTGGTCCGACCGGGCAGCCATTGCGTGCAGTCACAATCCTTGTTGATCGAGAGCAGCAAAGCTTGTTGCTGAAGGTATGGGGTGCAGCCCCGGTTCCAGCGCAATTTGTACGCCAGATCAACCTCTTGCCGCCGCCGCGTGATCTCTCTGTCGCACTGAAGCCGAGCGCCGGAGCAGATGCCATGAATTTCAACCCGTAACAGGAGTGCGCACATGAAACGGGAAACTGCAGCCCAGATACCAGTGACCATTCTTACCGGCTTTCTGGGTACCGGTAAAACCACTTTGCTTAACCGTATCCTGCGGGAGGATCACGGCCTGCGCATCGCAGTAATTGAAAACGAATTTGGCGAAGCCGGCATTGACAATGAAATCCTGCTGCAGGAGCGTCAGGAGCAAATTGTCGAGATGAATAACGGCTGCATCTGCTGCACCGTCAGAGGGGATCTGGTGCGCATTCTTGGTGAGCTGCAATCGAAACGCAGCAGCGGTGTCCTGCAGTTCGACTGGGTGGTGATCGAAACGACGGGGCTGGCGGACCCGGCTCCTGTCGCGCAGACCTTTTTTGTTGATGAAGAAGTCTCCAGTGATTACCGCCTCGACGCGATCATTACCGTCGTTGACGCAAAACACGGGCCCATGCAGCTCGATGAGCATCACGAGGCACAGGAGCAGGTCGGATTCGCCGACCGTATTCTGCTGTCCAAGACCGATCTGGTGAGCGGCGGAGAGGTTGAAGCGCTGCAAAAGCGGCTGCACGCAATCAACCCGCGCGCGCCGATTTTGCCGGTAGTGTTCGGCAGCGTTGATGTTGCGGAGGTCCTCGACATCCATGGATTCAGGCTGGACACCATTTTGCAGGTGGATCCGGCTTTTCTGGAGGATGTCACCCACGAGCACGACGATGACATCGGCTCATTCGCATACCGCGATGCAGAAGCCTTTGACCTGGAAAGGCTGGAAACCTTTTTCAGCCTTCTTTTGCAGACTTACGGAAACGATTTTCTGCGTTACAAGGGCGTGCTCAACATTGATGGCAAATCAAATCGAGTGATTTTCCAGGGTGTGCACATGCTGTTCGGCGCAGACGAAGGCAAGCCCTGGGCGATCGGTGAGTCCCGTGAAACCACAATGGTCTTTATCGGCCGTCGTCTGCCCCGGGCAGTAATCGAAAAAGGCCTGGCGCTATGCCGTTCCGGCATTGCGGCGGATCCGGCAGAGGTGCTGTCCTGATGAGCGCGCGTAACCTGAAAAAGGCGGGCCGGGAGCCTGCCAGTGCTGACGAACTGCTGGCAATGCCTGAGCGTGACTACATGAGCGCGCTGCAGATCGCATTTTTCCGGAACCAACTGCTGACGATGCGCCAGACTTTGATCGACAACGTCAGCGAGACCAGCGCCCACCTGCAGCAAGTCGAAGTCGCCACCGATCCGATGGATCGTGCGACTCAGGAAGAAGAGCAGGCGATCGAATTGCGAACCCGTGACCGCGAGCGCAAGTTGATGCGCAAGATTGCGCAGGCGCTTGAGCGGATCGAAGACGGCAGCTATGGCTGGTGCGAGGAAACCGGAGAGGCCATCGGCCTGCAGCGGCTTTTGGCACGGCCGACCGCGACGTTATGTCTGGAAGCTCAGGAGCGGCGCGAAAAGCGGGAGCGTGTTTATGGCCACTGAAGCAGTTAACGTGGTGCTGCCCTTTCATTTCCGCTACGCGCGAGGCGCCGGAGATCTGGAGGCAATCCACGCGCCCGGCGTCAATCTGGTGGTATGGCGGCGCGAACAGGAACCGCAGATGAGCGGGCTGGTTGATGCTTTTAACGCTGCTCATGAGCTGGATGTCGAGGCAATACTGCAAAGCGACGAACCTGATGTCTGGATGTTTCTGTCCGATCTTCCGGCCTGCGGGGCGCGCGACATGCTGGCCGCCGATATCGATTATCTGGTGCGGCGTTTCGGCCGCATTACCGGCCGTCCGGCCTTGCGCGTGCATCTCGAAACTGTTGCCACGGATGCGTGCCGACTGTTCCACGTAGACGCAGCGGCGCTGCGTTTGCTGGTGACCTACAGCGGTTTCGGGACGCAGTGGGTGACCAATGACAATGTGCGCCGCGACCAGTTGATGGCGCAGGGACGCAGCTTCGATGCCGCCAACCGCGCCATTGTTTCGAGGCCGGGGCAGATTCGCAGTTGCAGGCCGTGGTGGGTGACGGTGCAGAAGGGCGAGTCGTATCCGGGCAATGCCGGCAACGGCATTGTCCATCGTTCTCCGCCGATCGAGATGGCCGGTGAACGCCGGCTGAGACTGTGCATAAATGAGGTGAAATGATGAACATCGACGATTTGAACGCGCTGCCCCGTGCGGAAGACGTGTCTGAAGTCATGTCCGCTGATCATGCTGTGGTGGTGTCCGAGATCCGTGGCGCGCTTTTGAGCTGCGACAACAGGGGGATCGACAAGGCGACGGTCAATGCCGTGTTGATCGCCGAACTGCTGCCGCGACTGGTTGACGCCTATGGCCCGCTCGGTGTTGCCGGTGTGCTCGGGCAACTGGCTGCCCATGTCGCGCAAAGCCACACCGGTGCGCCCTACACCCGCCAGTAGAAGGGGTCACTTCCATGACACAAGCCAATGCCCTGCCCGACCGTCTGCCGGTCACGGTGCTTTCCGGGTTCCTCGGGGCCGGAAAAACCACGCTGCTCAACCATGTGCTGAACAATCGCGAAGGCCTGCGGGTCGCCGTCATCGTCAATGACATGTCCGAAGTCAATATCGATGCGCAACTGGTGCGCGAAGGCGGCGCGGCGCTGTCGAGGGCGGAGGAAAAACTTGTCGAAATGTCTAACGGCTGCATCTGTTGCACGCTGCGCGAAGACCTGCTGGTCGAGATCAACAAGCTTGCGCACGAAGGTCGCTTCGACTATCTGCTGATTGAGTCCACCGGCATTTCGGAGCCCCTGCCTGTCGCCGAAACCTTCACCTTCCGCGACGAGGAGGACCGCAGCCTTTCGGATGTCGCGCGGCTGGACACCATGGTTACGGTTGTTGATGCCTACAACTTTCTGAAAGACTACGCATCAAGTGATTATCTGCACGATCGAGGTGAAAGTCTGGGAGAGGAAGACGAGCGTACGGTTGTCGATCTGCTGGTCGATCAGATTGAGTTTGCCGACGTGATTGTCGTCAACAAGGGTGATTTGGTGACCATGGATGAGATGGCGCGCCTGGCTTCGATCCTGCAAACCCTCAATCCCGAGGCTGAAATCGTGGTCTCAAAGTTCGGTGAAGTGCCTTTACAAAAGATTCTGGATACCGGACGTTTTGATTTTGATCGCGCATCGGCTGCGCCGGGCTGGTTAAAGGAAATGAGGGGCGAACACTTGCCGGAGACCGAGGAATACGGCATCTCAAGTTTTGTCTATCGTTCGCGCCGGCCGTTTCATCCGCAGCGATTTATGGATCTGATCCGGTCTGAATGGGACGGCGTGCTCCGGTCCAAAGGCTACTTCTGGCTGGCGACGCGCATGGATTTTGCGGGGTCATGGTCGCAGGCCGGCGGGGTTTGCCGGCACAGTGCCGCCGGCCTGTGGTGGGCCGCCGTGGATCGCAAGGACTGGCCTAAAGATCCGGAATACATCAAACTTATTGATCAGAAATGGGTCGGAGACTTTGGCGACCGCAGGCAGGAGCTGGTGTTTATCGGCATCGGGATGGATCAGGCCGGGATCCGGCGATTGCTCGATGACTGCGTGTTGACCGATGCGGAAATGACTGCAGGCGAAAGCGATTGGCAGCATTTCCAGGACCCGTTTCCACCCTGGACAAAAATCGAAGAGGAATGAGCGTGTTTGAACTGCGCGATGTGCGTCACGAGTATGCCGGCAAGGAGGTCTTGCGGGTGGACGCATGGGGTGCGCAGCAAGGCGATCAATGGCTGATGCTGGGGCCTTCGGGTAGCGGCAAAACGACGCTGCTGCATATTCTTGCCGGCATTCTGCGCCCGGCCTCCGGGCGGGCTGTGGTCGCCGGCCAGGATATCAGCGGGTTATTGGCAGGCGATCTTGACCGCTTCCGCGGCCGCAATATCGGCATCGTCCTCCAGCGCCTGCATTTGCTTTCCAGCCTGACCGTGGCCCAGAACGTATTGCTCGCGCAATATCTTGCCGGTGTGGAGCAGGACAGCGGGCGTGTCCGGGAAGTGCTCGAAGGGCTGGATCTTGCCGACAAGGCGGACGCCTATCCTCATGCGCTGTCGCACGGGCAGGCCCAGCGTGTCGCGATCGCGCGTGCGGTGGTCAACCGGCCGCGCTTGCTGCTGGCCGATGAGCCGACTTCCAATCTC
>JBIIZE010000058.1:0-8707 GCA_044346435.1 Burkholderiales bacterium | reverse complement strand
GGCTGTCGAGCAGCGACAGCTTGATACGCGCAACGGCCTCGGCGGGAATGTCCTCATAACGCAGCGCCGCACCGAAGCGGGCGAGATCGCGCGTGGCATCGGCAAGCAGCGGCGCTTTGTTTGAGGACATGGCGTTTATCCCTGTGTGGCGGCTTTGCCCGCGGAGGTGCCCGCAAGTTTGCCGAACACGGCGCCCGACACCAGACCGGTGCCGCTCGGGTAGTTGAAGTAGAACAGGCCGCCGACCATTTCACCGGCGCAATACAGGCCGGGGATCGGCAGCTGGTTCGAATCCACGACCTGGCCGGATTCCTTGTCGACGCGCAGTCCGCCGAAGGTGAAGGTGATGCCGCAGGTCGTGGCGTAGGCGTCGTAGGGCGGGGCGTCGAGCGCCTGTGCCCAGTTCGATTTCGGCGGCTCGATGCCGACCGTGCCCTTGCCATCCTTGATCACGTGATTGAACGGCACATCCTTTTGCACCGCGGCGTTGTATTCCTTGACGGTTTTGAGGAACTGCTCGGGATTGACACCTTCGAGCTTGGTCGCGAGCTCTTCCAGCGTGTTGGCGCTGACCTTGGTCATGTACTTGATGCGGTATTCCGAACGCAGCAGCTTGGTGACCTTGGAGTCGAACACCTGCCATGCAAACTGGCCCGGCTGCTTCAGCACTTCGCCGCCGTATTTGGCATAGGTGAAGGAGTGGAAGTCATACCCTTCATCGACGAACCGTTTGCCTTCGGCGTTGATCAGCAGGCCGAAGATGTAACTGTGTTTCTGGAACTGGTCGCCGACGCTGACGTCGCCGAATTCGGGTGCATAGCGGTCCCAGCCGGTGGCGTGGCAGCCCGACCAGTTGCCGTAGGGCGCAGCACCGATGTCCAGCGCCATTTTCAGGCCGTCGCCGACGTTGAATCGCGTGCCCCGTACCTTCGCCAGTTCCCAGCCCGGGCCGAGGTAACGTGCGCGCATTTCGGGATTGGCTTCGAAGCCGCCGCAGGCCAGAACAACCGCCTTGGCTTTCATTTCAAAAGACTTGCCCTTCTGCCGCACCTGCACGCCGCTGACCGTGGCGCCGTCATACAGCAGCTTGATTGCGCGGGTTTCGAAATGCACCGGGATGCCGGCTTTTTTGACGGCCTTGTTCAGATACTCGACGAGGCCGGCACCGCCGCCGTGGGCTTCGATCGGCATGTTGCCGAAGAATTTGCGTTTGCCGTCGACCACTGCCGACTGGCGGCCCCAGTTCGGCACGAACTTCACGCCCTTTTCGCGCAGCCAGATCATCGTCGGCAGGCTTTCGTTGACCAGATATTCCGACAGGTCGGGATCGGTGCGGTAGGCGGTGAGCTGGTGGATCTTGTCGAGGAATTCCTCGCGGGTGTTGGTGCCGAAATCGGTCTCGGCGATTTCCTGTTCGGTGATGTCCGTGATCTTCAGCAGATCCTCAACGGTCTCGTAAGCAAAACGCATCACGCCACCGGCAAAGCGGCTATTGCCGCCGCCTTCGTCTTCGGATGCGGCTTCGAGAATGGCGACTTTGGCGCCCTGGTCATGGGCCGACAGGGCGGCGCACATGGCGGCGTTGCCCTTGCCGACGACGATCACATCAAATTCGGACATTTTTTGAGGCCTTTCGGTGTGCAGGTTTGGAACGGTGCGCAATTATCCTTTCCTCGCACTCTTGAGTAAAATGAGATTATTGCAACAATTGTTCGTAATAACGCATTAATAGATCATCGGCGACCGCTGACGGCGCTGATGAGGGCTGCGAAAGAGACGGATGAACATCGATACCCATGGTTTGCAGGCTTTTGCCCGCATTGCGGAACTCGGGAGTTTTCACCAGGCCGCGACGGCGCTGCATCTGTCGCAGTCGGCGCTGTCCCGGCGCATCAGCCGGCTGGAGGAGGAGCTCGGTGTGCGCCTGCTTGACCGCACCACGCGCAAGGTACGCCTCACCGCGGTCGGCCGCGACTTCCTGCCCCAGGCGCGGCGGCTGATCGAAGAACTGGAAAATTCACTGGCCGGGCTGCGCGACATGGCCAAACGCGGCGCAGGTCAGGTCACCGTGGCCTGCGTGCCGACGGCGGCGATGCACATGCTGCCACCGGTGATTCGCGATTACAGCGCGAAACATCCCGATAACCGCATCCGTATTCTCGATGTGCATGCCAATGAGGTACTGCAGGCCGTGCTTGGCGGCGAAGCTGAATTCGGGCTGACGCTGTCCGGCGTCGATGTGCCGGAACTGGATGTCGAACCGCTGTTCGAGGATCCGTTTGTGCTGGCCTGTCACCGCGACCATGCGCTGGCGAAAAGGAAATCCGTGAAGTGGTCCGATCTGGAGCAGCATCGGGTGATCACGGTCGGTCGCATGAGCGGTAACCGCGCGTTGCTCGACTTCGGTCTTCCCGGCAACCTGCCGCAGCAGCGCTGGACCTACGAGGTCCAGCATTCCTTCTGGACGGGGTTGGGCATGGTCGAGGCCGGCATCGGCGTGATTGCGGTGCCGGCGCTGGCGCTGTCGGGGCGGCGCAATTCACAGCTGGTCAGCCGGCCGCTGCTGGAGCCGCGGCTGACACGTACCGTGGCCGTGATCCGGCGGCGGGGCGTGACCTTGTCGCCGGCGACGCAGGAGTTTTTAACGATGTTGAGGAAGCGGTGGGGTCATCCGAAGCGCGTGGCACGACTGCACGGTTAATCCCGGACTATCCGATGGTTGGCTGGTTCAGCTTGCCGCTTGCGGAATCGGCTGTTAGTCTCAAAAGCAAGAAAAAGAAAGAAAAAAGCAAACACCAAAAGCCACAAAATTCTCGTGGATAAAACCATATTGGGTCATGGAGGAAGTGAAATGACAACATCTAGAACAAACAAAAAATCGATTCATGCCGTTTTGGTTTCGAGCCTGTCGATTACTTTGTCGCATGCCGCTGTTGCGCAGCAGCCTGCCTATCCCTCAAAACCAATTCGTCTGATTGCCTCACAGTCCCCCGGCGGCGGCATCGACACCGTGGCGCGCATTGTCGCAACGAAGCTGGGTGATGCCATCGGCCAGAACGTGATGGTCGACAACCGCGCCGGCGCCAACGGCTCGCTTGCCGGAGAGCTGACCGCCAAATCGCCGCCCGACGGTTACACGATGATGCTTGGCGCCGTGGGCAATCTCGCGGTCAACGGTTTTTTCTCCAAGAACATGACCTATGATCCGTTGAAGGATCTTGCGCCGGTGACGCCGGCAGTGACCAGCGGCAACATCCTGGTGGTACATCCCTCGGTGCCGGCCAAATCGTTGAAGGAATTCCTGGCGCTGGCGCGGTCGCGTCCGGGCGAACTGGCCTACGGTTCATCCGGTGTGGGCGGTTCCGGACATCTGGCGACGGGTTTGCTGCAGTCGATGGCCAAAATCAAACTGCTGCATGTGCCGTACAAGGGCAACGGTCCGGCGATCGTTAACCTGATGTCCGGCGAAGTGCAGATGGCTTTTGCATCTCCGGCCAGCGTATCGGCCAACATCCATGCCGGGCGCCTGCGCGCGCTTGCGGTGGGTACGGCGAACCGGTCGAAACAGTTCCCGCAGGTGCCGACAATCTCGGAGGCTGGCGTTCCGGGTTACGAATCGAAAAGCTGGTACGGGTTTGTTGTGGCGGCAAAAACACCGCCCGCGATCATCGCGCGGTTGAACAAGGAAATCGTCCAGGTGCTCAGCCGGCCGGAAGTGGTGGAGTCGATGCTGACCCAGGGTGAAGTCTGGACCAGCAGTCCCGAGGCCTTTGCAGCCTTCATCAAAGTCGAGCATGACAAGTGGGGGCGCGTGATCCGGGAGCAGGGCATTACGGCGAACTGATCCGGGAAATCGAGCAGGATCTCCGAGTATGCTGATCGTCGATTCGCAGGTTCATATCTGGGCGACGAATACGCCGGAACGTCCCTGGGCGCCCAACGCCAAGCCACATCGTCCGCAACCCTTCGGCAAAAACGATTTGCTGCAGGAAATGAAGGTGGCGGGTGTGGATCGCGTAGTGATCGTGCCGCCAAGCCTGGATCGCACGCGCAACGATCTCGCGCTGGATGCTGCGCAATCACACCCCGATTGTTTTGCCGTGATGGGCAAGATCAATCCCGCTTTGCCGGAATCACGGGGCGCACTCGCAAACTGGCGGACACAGCCGGGCATGCTCGGACTGCGTTTCAATTTCAAGAAGAATATGGAGCGGCTGTCCAACCCGGATTACATGGGCTGGCTGTGGGCCGAAGCGGAAGCGGCACAGGTGCCGGTATACATCGGTGTGGATCAGCCGGCGGTCAGGCTGGTGGATACGGTGGCGGAACGACATCCGCAACTGCGCATCATCCTCGACCACATGGCGCTGGCCAGCGGCGCCAAGGATGACGAAGCTTTTCGTGATATCGACATGCTGCTCGCCATCGCGAAGCGGCCCCATGTGGGCGTGAAGGTCAGCGCGCTGCCCGGCTATTCAACGGCACCGTATCCCTACAGCAACCTGCATGGTTATGTACGGCGTGTGTATGATGCCTTCGGACCCGGACGGATGTTCTGGGGCAGCGATCTGACCCGGCTGAAATGCAGCTATCGTCAGTGCGTGACGGTGTTTACCGAAGAAATGCCCTGGCTCACGGCCGATGATCTGGAGCTGATCATGGGCCGTGCCCTGTGCGACTGGCTTGACTGGCCGGTCTGAGGCCGGATCTGCCGTTTAAACCCGCGGGCGCAGTGAACTGCCGGCGTCGATGGTGACCACCGTACCGCTGATATAGGAGGCGCGGTTCGACGCCAGGAACGTCGCCAGATCCGAGACTTCCGCAGGGCGTCCCGCGCGGCCGAAGGGCAGCGAGGCAACGACCTTGGCCTGCAGTTCGGGCCAGCGCGATTCATCACCGAAGGCCTTCAGCGCCTGTTCCTTGAAGTGGCCGATCTGACGTTCGGTTTCGATGCGCCCCGGATTGATGCCGACCACGCGAATGCCGTGATCGACGCTTTCCGAACCCAGCGCGCGGGTGAAGGCCATCAGCCCGGCATTGCCGGTGGTGCCGGTGATGTAGTTGGCGCGATGGCGTTCGCCGGCGACGCCGATGATGTTGACGATGACGCCGGATTTGCGTTCGCGCATGGCCTTGTAGAGTTCGCGCGTCAGGTTGATGAAACCGAAGACCTTCAGGTCCCAGGCCTGGCGCCAGCGCTCATCGGTGATGTCCAGCAGGTCGCCACCGGGAATCGCGCCGGCATTGTTCACCAGGATGTCGACGTCGGCGCAGGTCTTGCCGAGAGCCACAACGTTTTCGGTTTTGCTCAGGTCGACCGCATGGATGAAGACTTCGGTCTTGTATTGCTTGCGGATGGCTTCAGCGGCTGATTTCAGTGCTGACTCGTTGCGCGCAGCAAGGTGGACAATCGCGCCTTCCGACGCGAAACCCTGCGCACAGGCCAGGCCGAGGCCTTTGGAGGCGCCGGTAATCAGGACTTTTTTGCCGCGAAGTTCCAGATCCAAAGTATTCCCCTGAGTGTTGCGTGGTTGATTGTTGAAGTGGCTTAAGCCGCAACGCGTTGCGGCCCGCCCTTGCCCGCAGCCAGTGCGGCGATCTCGCGGACATCCTTCGCGTTCTCGAAATCCTGGATGGCTGCATACAGCCGCGCGACATTGTCCGTTGACAGTGCGCGTGCAGCGCAGTTGTCGAACTTGGCCTTGAGCATGTCGGCCGGTAGCGGCTTGTCGACGGTGCGGCCGAGCGCCTGATCGGTCTTGGTGCTGACCACACGGCCGTCGGTCAGCGTGACTTTGACTTCGGCGCCGAAGTGGTTGTCGGCGGGGAACTGTTCGGTGGTGTACGGCGCGACATGGATTTTCGGCAGCATCGCGCGTGTCGCCGGGTCTTTCCAGTGGTCGCCTTCGAAGTGTTCGAGTTTGACGGTGCGGTCCTTCAGTGCACGCGCCAGCGTGTATTGCACACTGAATTTGGCGTCGAGCGAGGACTGCGGGTCCGGGCGGTTGGTGTGTTCGAGACGGCGGGTGTGCGTCCAGGAGTCGATGCGCGCGACCTGCTCGGGTTTCAGGTTGTGCTTCTGCACCAGTTCCAGCATGCAATCGATCGCCGGATGGGTGCTGCCGCAGCAGGGGTAGGATTTGATGGCGATGCCGGGGCGGGTGATGTCGAGCGGTTTGGCCCAAGCCGGGATCGCTTTGCTCGCATCGTAATTGCCGGCGCCGTTGAACACTTCAAAATAACCCTGCTTGTGTTCGAAGGCCTTGTCGCCGGCGGTGAATCCGTCTCGGGCGAGCAGCGCGGCAAACAGACCGCTGCGCGCGCAGTGACCGACATGCAGCGGTTTGGTCATCGTGCCGAAATTCGATTTGACGCCGGCGGCGAGTGATGCGGCAATCGACAACGCAGTGGCGGTTTTTTCAACGGACAGTTTCAGCAAATGTGCGCAGGCGGCGGCGCTGCCGAACACGCCAATGGTCGTCGTTGGATGCCAACCTTTGGTGTACTGGTAGAAGTTCACTACCATCGACAGCTTGCATTCGGTTTCGAAACCGGCGACATAGGCGGCGATGAAGTCCTTGCCCGTGGCACCGGTTTCATCGGCGAGCGCAAACAGCGCCGGCAGGATGGGCACTGACGGGTGACCGCCGAGCGTGTTGTTGCAGTCGTCGAAGTCCAGTGCATGTGACGCGGTGCCGTTGACCAGCGCCGCATCGAGTGCGCCGATGCGTCGCGCGTGACCGAATACCAGGGAGGGGCCGCTGCTGGAGCCGGAGACGCCGAGCAGGATGCGCGTCGCGTCTTCGGCGGCGCCGGCAATCGTCACGCCGACGGTATCGAGGATGCCGACCTTGGCCCAGTGCACGGCTTCCGCCGGCAGGGCGCTGTACTGCAATTCATTGATTTTATTAGATAAATCTGTGGCGAATGACATGGTCGATCTCCCCGGCAATTGCGCGCCGGCGTGTGATGGCCGACGGTCTGGATGAGTGGCGGAAGAGAGTGGGAGTCGAACCCACACAGGACCGCTCGCGGCCCCTACCGGGTTTGAAGTCCGGCCGCCCCACCGGGAGCGATTCCCTTCCGTTATTACTGCGTGGCCGTCATTGTAAGACGGCGCGGTGCTGACAAGAAATACTGTTCCAGACTGTGGTGACGTTTAATGCCTGCGTGCGGCGCTGAGCACGACCGGCGCAATTTCCACGGTGTTGTCGCCGTCGGTGATCCATGTTGTGCCGTCCTGGATCGTACATTGCAGCTGCATCGTGCGTTCCGCAAGTTTGGCCATCGCCTGGGTCGCCTCGGCCGGCAGATCAATCACCGTAAGGTTGTCGGGACGCGCCATCGCGTCGCTGTTGTCCTGCCACCATTTCGCGGCACCGCGGCCGTAGGTATACAGCAGCACTTGCGTAGCGCGGCCGCAGGCCTTGCGTACCGATTTTTCATCGGGAAGGCCGACTTCGATCCATTGTTCGATGATGCCGGTCAGATCCTTGCGCCACAGTGCCGGCTCTTCTTCATTGCTGAGACCTTTGCCGAATTCCAAGGCCTCATCGGCGTTGAGTGCGAAGGCGAGCATCCTCACCATCATGCGTTCATCGGTCTCCGAGGGATGGCGTGCCAGCACCAGCGCATGGGTCGCGTAATAGCCGCGATCCATGTCGGAGATCGTCAAATCCACCTTGAAGATGGTGGCGGTCAGCGCCATTCGGCTATTTCAGGCGCGCGGCGACGGCGTCGGCGGCGCGATTCGCTTCGGCGATGGCGTCATCCAGGCTGCCGCCGCATCCGCTGCGCACGGCACCGACGGCCCACACGCCGGGCAGTGCGGTTTCCAGAGCATCGCTGGTGACAAGGCGGCCCTGATCATCGCGTTTGATGTTATCCGGCACAAAAGCGGTGTTGGGTTCAAGGCCGATGTAGGCGAAGACGCCGGCAACGGCGATCTCTTCGCTGCCCGCGGCGGTTTTGACGCGGATCTTCTCGACCATCTGTCCACCAAGGATGGCTTCGATCGTCGTGCCGAAACGTTTTTCGATCTTGTCATTGGCATTGACCTGATCGATCAGGCGTTGCTGTGCGCGGAATGACGTGCCGCGATGGATCAGCAACACCTTGCCGCAGTAATGCGTCAGCACATTGGCTTCCTGCAAGGCGGAGTCGCCGCCGCCGATGACGGCCACGGTTTCGTTCTGGAACATCGGGCCGTCGCAGTCGGCGCATTTCGACACGCCGCGACCTTCGAATTCGCTTTCGCCGGGCACGTTCAGCGTTTTCAATTTCGCGCCGCTGGCGATGATGACCTGACGCGCGCGGTAGCTGCCGCTTTCGGTGGTGACGACATAAGCGCCTTCGGCTGCAGCCAGCGCGGTAACCGGTTCCTGGATGCTGGTAACGCCGGCTTCGGCGTTGGCGCCGGTCAACTCGGAAGCAAATGCGGCACCGCCGGCTTCGCCGCCGGGCGGGGCGGGGTCGAGTTCATTCACATTGAGCACAAGGCCGCCGAAGATCTGCTGCTCGAAGGTGGCGGCGCTCAAACCTTTTTTGGCGAGCGCACCGGCAGCGGTGAGTCCGGCGATGCCTTCGCCGATGATGATGACGTCAAATGCGGATGTGGTCATGGCGTTCTTTCAGTTCAGTGTTCAGTGATCAGTAACGGTTGTTGCGGAATGGGGGGCGTTGCTGCGGTTTGCCGGCCGCGGGTTTT
>JBIIZE010000057.1:0-8716 GCA_044346435.1 Burkholderiales bacterium | reverse complement strand
GCATGGTCGATGGTCTCGCCGGTTTCGCCGATGGCGTGATCGTCGCGGTCAATGACCGGCTGGTGTCACTAGTCCAGCGCAGTTTCCCCGGGATGCGCGTGATACCGCTGAGGGCCGCGGTACGCGAACAATTTGAGATGCACTCGTCGACCGGCAGCCTCGGCCGTTATCTGCGGCCCGCTCTGGATGCATTTCCGGTGGCGCGCAAATCCTATCTCAAGGCTGATCCGCTGCGGGTCGGCGAACTGAAAAAAACAATCGCCGCCAAGGGGCGCCTGATTTGCGGACTGTCATGGCAGAGTGCGGCGCCCAAGGTCGGTGCGGCAAAAAGCATTGCCCTGCGCGATCTGGCGCCCTTGCTTGAACTCAAGGGTGTGCAATTCGTGGATCTGCAATACGGCGACACCAGCGCCGAGCGGCAGGCCGTCAAGGCTGCGACCGGGGCTGATGTCGTGCACGTCGATGCGGTCAATAATCGCGAGGATCTCGATGGCCTCGCCGCACTGATCAGCGCCTGCGATGTGGTGGTGACCATCAGCAACACCACAGCGCATCTGGCCGGCGCTCTGGGCAAGCCGACGCTGCTGATGTTGCCCACCGGCGTTGCGCGCCACTGGTACTGGCATGAGGGCCGCACCGACAGCCCGTGGTATCCAACGCTGCAGATATTCCGGCAGCCCGTTGTCGGCGACTGGGCACCGGTTTTTGTCGGGGTTCGCAAAGCCCTGCAGAAACACCTCAAGCCACGCACGGCCTGAGCGGCCGGCTTTGTGCGGGAATAACATCGCGCTTGCCGCTGTTCATCAATGATTGAAGTCGTTCCGTTGCCAACATCAAGGAGAATTCACATGCACCTGCGCCAGATGCTGGGTATCGCCGCGTTATCCACCTTGTCAGTGACCGGTGCATGGGTTTATGCCGCGCCCGCCAGTCCGGACATGTCGTTTTTCATCACCAGTGCGGGCCTGGGTAAAGGCGCCGATCTTGGCGGCTTGGCCGGCGCCGACCGGCATTGCCAGCAACTGGCTGCAGCGGCGGGGGGCGGCAAAAAACAATGGCGCGCCTATCTCAGCGCCACCGCGGCGGGCGGGTCGCCTGCAGTCAACGCCCGCGACCGCATCGGCAAAGGCCCCTGGTACAACGCCGAGGGCCGCCTGATCGCGCGCAGCGTCGATGAACTGCATGCGGTGAACGGCATCAACCGCCTGACTGCGCTGACCGAGAAGGGCGCACGGGTCAACGGCCGTCTTGAATCGCCGAACATGCATGACATTCTCACCGGATCAACGCCTGACGGGCGTGTTGTTGCCGGCGACAAGGACACCACTTGCGGCAACTGGACCAAAAGCGGAGAAGGCGCGGCGATGGTCGGTCACCACGACCGTTTCGGTCTGCGTGATGACGAACCTGCGCGCTCGTGGAATGCCTCGCATCCGTCGCGCGGCTGCAGTCAGGACAACCTGAAATCCTCCGGCGGCGCGGGCATGTTTTACTGTTTTGCGGCGAATACGCGCTGAGCTGACTGGCTACACCCAATGAAAAACGGCGGGTATTTCCCGCCGTTTTTTTATGCCGTTCTTCGACCGCTCAGTAGGCCTGTGCGGGAGACTTGCGCTGCTCGGCGATGAAGGTGCGGATTTCGCTGATCAGCGCCGGGCTGCCCTGAATGCCGGTTTTGCCGGTGTGCGACACGCCTTCGAGCAGAACCAGTTTCATGCCGGGACGGATTGTCTTGAGTTCCTGCATGTCCTTCAGCGTATGGTCCAGCGTGCCGACGATACCCATGGTCGGCACTTTCACCGCGGCCATCTGTTCGGCGGTGACGGCCTGATCCTTGTAACCGCGCAGCGATGCTGCAGTCGCCAGTTGATCGAAAGTCTTGTCGGCGCGGCAGGTGGCCATGCGTTGCTGGATTTCTTCTTCGGTCGGTTTCATCCCGGCGGGCGCCTGGCGCATCAGGCGGCTGCGGCTGATGCAGTCGCGGGCGATCTCGGCGGCTTCGGTTTCAATGCGCGGATTGTTGGCTTCCTTGGGTGACCGACCTGCACCGGCCACCTGCACGCCGGTGAGGAAGCGTTCGGGATGCAGCGTCAGCAGTTGCGCGACGGTGCTGCTGCCCAGTGAAAAACCGATGATGTGCGCCTTGTCGATTTTCAGTGCATCAAGAATACGCACCACGTCCAGTGCCTGCTGGCGACCGTAGGCGGAAGGTTCCCGCGGCGAGTCGCTTTTGCCGTGGCCGCGCGCATCAAAGGCGATGACGCGGAAATCTTTCGACAGGTTTTCAACAACGCCGGGTGTGACCCAGCTCTCCAGCCGCGAGGTGCCGCCGTGCAGCAGCACGATGGCTTCGCCCTTGCCGGTATCGATGTAGCGGATCTTGACGCCGTTGGCATCGAGATATTTGTCTTCGTAGGCGGCCGCGCCCGCGCTCGGGGCGACGGCCGTGCACAACAGCAATGCGGTGATGCGGATGAACGGGTTCATGATGCTCCTCCCTGTATGCAGATGAATTGTTGTTTTATCAGTCTTCGATGGCGAATTTTTTCAGCAGCGCCGGGTCAGGATCGATGCCGAGGCCGGGGCCCTGAGGGATCGAGAAGCAGCCGTTTTTCGGATTGATCGCGTCACCCAGCGGGTTTTCTGCGAAATCACAGTAGAAGCGTTCGACCCAGGGCTGCTGCGCCTGTGCGGCGCAGACATGGATCGAGGCGAGCAGCCCCGGTCCGAAATAGGCTGAATGCGGCACGACGCGCACGCCGTGGGCTTCGCCCAGCGCAAACACTTTCATCATTTCGGTGACGCCGCCGACCTTGGTGACGCTGGGCTGCGCAACGTCCAGCGAACCGCGTTCGAACAAACGGTGGAATTCATTGACGGTGCCGACGTTTTCGCCGGCGGCGACCGGAATGCCGCCTTCCGCGCGTACCCGTGCAAGACCCTCGTGGTCCTCCGGCGGCCACACCGGCTCTTCGAGAAACTCGAGATCAAGTTCGTACAACTCCTTGCACATCGCCACAGCCTGGAGCGGCGTCCACGGCGTGCTGCAATCCACCATCAGCGGGATGCCGTCGCCGCAGGCACGTCGCGCGGCGCGGATGATGTCCGGATCGATTTCATGGATTTTGATCAGTTGGTAACCGCGGCCCAGCGCTTCTGCGATGCGCGCTTCCAGGGCGGCGGCCTTGCCGTAGCGCAGCAGGCTCGCATAAGCGGGCAGCTCGGTGCGCGTACTGCCGCCGAGCAATTGATACAGCGGCCTGTTGGCGATTTTGCCGGCGATATCCCACAGGGCAATATCGATCGCCGACATGCCGTACATCGCGGGACCGCTGCGGCCGGCGCCGTGCAGGGTATGCGCCAGATCGTGCATCAGCGCGCTGATGGCGGTCGGATCGCGGCCGATGCACAGCGGGGCGATCATGCGGTCGATTGCGGTACGGGTCACCGGCCACACGCGGTGGCCGAAGGCCTCGCCCCAGCCGCTGATGCCGGCGTCGGTATCGATACGCACCAGCAGGGTCTCGATGGTGGTACGCGGACGCCCGCCGACCATCGGCGTATCGCCGCTGATGAGCATGGGCATGGAGGTGACGAAGGTGGTGACGGCGGTGATTTTCATGTCGACGATCTTGTCTGTCAGTTGAAGTCGCCGATTGTAGCCTGCAAGCGTGATTGCACCGGGGTGCTGCAGCAGGGTGGTGGGGAGAGCGTCGGGTCAATATAACCCGATGTTTTTAATAAATAAACTGATGTTGCCGCGATGCGGGTGTTCAACCTTCTGCATGATAAAATCGGCTTCTCCATCTGCAACCCCGCCGGAATACTGATCCCCATGTCCATTTTCGCCAACCGCCTCCAGACCATCGACCCTGAAATCTATCAAGCGATCGAGCAGGAGGCGCAGCGTCAGGAAGATCACATCGAACTGATCGCATCCGAAAACTACGCCAGCCCGGCAGTGCTGGCGGCGCAGGGTTCGGTGCTGACGAATAAATATGCCGAGGGTTATCCGGGCAAGCGTTATTACGGCGGTTGCGAATACGTCGACATTGCCGAAAAACTGGCCATCGAGCGCGCCAAGGAATTGTTCAAAGCCGGTTACGCCAATGTGCAGCCGCATTCCGGCGCGCAGGCCAATGCCGCGGTGTTTCTGGCGACGCTGAAACCCGGCGACACCATTCTCGGCATGCGGCTTTCGGATGGTGGCCACCTGACCCACGGCGCCAAGGTCAATCTCAGCGGCAAGTATTACAACGCCGCGAGTTACGGCCTCAATTCGCAGACCCAGGCGATTGATTACGATGAAGTTGCCGAGCTGGCCAAAATCAACAAACCGAAACTGATTGTTGCCGGCGCATCCGCCTATTCGCTGGTGATCGACTGGAAAAAATTCCGCGAAATCGCCGACAGTGTCGGCGCGCTGCTGATGGCCGACATGGCGCATTACGCCGGTCTGGTTGCCGCCGGTCTGTATCCGAGCCCGGTGGGCATTGCCGACTTTGTCACCACCACCACGCACAAGACCCTGCGCGGCCCGCGCGGCGGCATGATCCTGTCCAGCGCCGAACACGAGAAGATCCTCAACTCCGCGGTGTTCCCCGGCTCTCAAGGCGGACCTTTGATGCATGTGATCGCCGCCAAGGCTGTCGCACTGAAAGAGGCGATGACCAAGGAGTTTCGTGGTTACCAGCAGCAGGTGCTCGACAATGCGCGCGTGATGGCGAAGGTCATGCAGGAGCGCGGCTACCGCATCGTATCGGGCCGCACCGATTGCCATCTGTTTCTGCTCGACTTGCGCGAGAAGCCGGTGACCGGTCTGGAAGCCGAACAGGCACTGGGCCGTGCCAACATCACCGTCAACAAGAACTCGGTGCCCAATGACACCCGCACGCCGACTGTCACCAGCGGCGTACGTATCGGGTCGCCGGCAATGACCACCCGCGGCTTCAAGGAAATCGAAGCCGAAAAACTGGGTCATCTGATTGCCGACATCCTTGATGCGCCGCAGGACGAGGCCGTCAACAACAAGGTCCGTGCCGCCGTCAAGGCGCTGTGCGACCAGTACCCTGTTTACCGCAAGTCGTAACCCGAAAATACCGCCGCCATGAAGTGCCCTTTCTGCAAATCGGATGAGACCCAGGTCATTGACTCGCGAGTCAGTGACGATGGCGACAGCATTCGCCGCCGCCGCAAATGCGTCGCCTGCAGCAAGCGCTTTACGACCTATGAAACGGTGGAACTGCGCATGCCGCAGGTGGTCAAGCAGGACGGCAGCCGCGCCGAATTCGATCTGGCCAAGCTGCGCACCAGTTTCATGCGTGCGCTGCACAAACGTCCGGTGCCGACGCCGCTGGTGGATGAGGCGATCGGTGCGCTGACCAATGAGCTGTTGTCGCTGGGCGAGCGTGAAGTGCCGGCGCGCCGTGTTGGCGAGATGGTGATGCGCGAGCTGAAAAAACTTGATGAAGTGGCTTACATCCGCTTCGCGTCGGTTTACAAGAGTTTCCAGGGCGTCGATGATTTCACCGATGCCATCAAGGAAGTGCGCCGTCCCGGGCGCGCCAAGTAATTTTCGCAACACCGTGTTTTGGCGGTGATGGATACCGACATGTTCAAACCCGAAGATCACCAGCATATGGCCCGCGCGCTGCAACTCGCGGCGCAGGGCCTGTACACCACCACGCCGAATCCGCGCGTCGGGTGCGTGATCGTGCGCGACGGTGTTGTGATCGGCGAGGGCTGGCATGCCAAAGCCGGCGAACTGCATGCCGAGCCGCTGGCGCTGCAGGCGGCCGGTGATCGCGCAGCCGGTGCAACCGTTTATGTGACGCTCGAACCCTGTGCCCATCACGGCCGCACGCCGCCCTGTGTGGATGCCTTGCTCGCCGCGAAGCCGGCGCGTGTGGTGGCGGCGATGCTGGATCCGAATCCGGAAACCGCCGGAAAGGGTTTTGAGCAACTGCGTGCCGCCGGCATTGCGGTTGATGTCGGCCTGATGGAAGCCGAAGCGCGCGAACTGAATATTGGCTTTGTCATGCGCATGACCCGCGGTACGCCGTGGGTGCGCATGAAGGTGGCGGCAAGCCTCGATGGCCGCACCGCACTCGCCAACGGTAAAAGCCAGTGGATTACCGGTGCGGAAGCGCGCAAGGATGGACACGCCTGGCGTGCGCGGGCCTGTGCCGTGCTCACCGGCGTCGGCACGGTCAAGGACGATGATCCGTTGCTGACCGTGCGTGATGTGGCAACCACGCGCCAGCCGTACCGGGTGGTGGTCGACAGCCGCCTGCAGACGCCGTTGACCGCGAAAATTCTCGGGCCGGGCACCATCATCGCTGCTGCCGGCGTGGATGCGCCGCGCAGTGTCGCCTTGCGCGCGCATGGCGCCGAAGTGGTGGTGCTGCCCAATCATGAAGGCAAGGTTGAACTGCCGGCGCTGCTGCAGGAACTGGCGCGCCGCGGCTGCAACGAACTGCATGTCGAAGCCGGTTACAAGCTCAACGGATCCTTCCTTGATGAAGGTCTGGTCGATGAGCTGCTGATTTACATGGCGCCTTGCATACTGGGTGATACTGCCAAGGGCATGTTCCACCTGCCGCCGCTGGATGATCTGGCCGGGCGGCGCAACGTGCGCATCACCGACATTACGCGGGTCGGCGACGACATCCGCATCCTCGCACGGCTGGATAAAAGAGACTGATTGATGTTTACCGGCATTGTCGCGGCTGTCGGCCGCATTGACACCATCAAACCTGCGCCGGGCGGGGTGCGTTTGCATATCGCCACGGCTGCGCTGGACATGGGCGATGTCGCGCTCGGCGACAGCATTGCGGTAAACGGCGTATGCCTGACCGTGGTGGCCTTTGATAAAACATTCTTTGAAGCGGAAGTGTCGCAGGCCTCGCTGGGTGTGGTTGCCGGATTTGACGCCGGCGCCGCGGTCAATCTGGAGAAGGCGCTGCGGCTGGCCGACCGGCTTGGCGGCCACCTGATGAGCGGCCATGTTGACGGCGCCGGCACGGTGGCGCAATTCGAGGCAGTGGGAGACAATCGCCGCCTTGTTGTCGAAGCCCCGCCGGCGATTGCCCGTTACATCGCGCGCAAGGGTTCGGTTGCGGTGAACGGTGTGAGCCTGACGGTGAACGCAGTTGAGGGCAATGCGTTTGAAGTGAATCTGATCGCGCACACACTGTCAGCGACAACGCTGCAGCACTTGAAGCCGGGGGTGCGTGTCAATCTGGAGGTGGATATGCTCGCGCGCTACGTTGAGCGCCTGCATGAAGCCGCCGGCGCAGGAAAATAGGCAAGGAACTGAAGTCTTGAAATCAGGAAACAACGAATTGGCTATCAGCCCGACATCAGAAATCATCGCTGAGATGCGCGCCGGTCGCATGGTCGTGCTCGTCGATGAGGAAGATCGCGAGAACGAGGGCGATCTGGTATTGGCCGCGGAATTTGCGACGCCCGAGACCATCAATTTCATGGCGCGTTTCGGCCGCGGCCTGATCTGCCTGACGCTGACCGAGGAACGCTGCCGGCAACTGAACCTGCCGCTGATGGTCAGCAACAACCGTTCGCCGATGGGCACCAATTTCACGCTGTCGATTGAAGCGGCGGAGGGTGTGACCACCGGCATTTCCGCGGCGGATCGCGCCAAAACCGTACAGGCGGCGATTCGCGCCGATGCCAGCCCCAACGATATCGTGCAGCCCGGCCACATTTTTCCGCTGATGGCGCAGACCGGCGGCACACTGATGCGCGCCGGCCACACCGAAGCCGGTTGTGATCTCGCGCGGCTCGCGGGATTGAGCCCGGCAGCAGTGATCTGCGAAATCCTCAAGGACAACGGCGAAATGGCGCGACTGCCGGATCTGATCCCGTTTGCCGCCGAACACGGTCTGAAAATCGGCACCATCACCGACCTGATTCAATACCGCAGCAGTACCGAATCGCTGGTCAAGCGCGCTACCGAGCGCGACATCGAAACCGCGCAGGGCAAGTTCCGGCTGGTGGCTTATACCGAAACTGCAGGCGGCCAGACGCACCTGGCGCTGGTGTGCGGCAAGATTTCGCCGCGTGACGAAGTGCTGGTGCGGGTGCACGAGCCGGTTTCGCTGATCGATGTGCTCGATACCAGTGCGACCAGCCACTCGTGGAATCTGCACGATGCAATGGCCGAAATCGCCCGCAAAGGTCGTGGAGTGGTGGTGCTGCTGCATCGTTCCGAAACTGCAGCCGAATTGCTCGAGCGCGCGCGTCCGCAGGACGAGCGTGGCGGTCCAGCAAAAATCGTGTTGCGCAATTACGGTATCGGCGCGCAGATTCTGCGCGACCTGGGCGTCAAAAAAATGCGCGTGATGGCGCAGCCGCTGCGCATGCCGAGCATGGCCGGTTTTGATCTTGAAGTGACCGGCTATCTGCAACCGCCGGGCAAGTCTTAACAAGGGAATGGCAATGGGACGTTACGACGGCATCGAAGAACTGGAACCCGACACCAACGGCGCGGGACTGCGCATCGGCATTGTCATGGGGCGATTCAACATCGACGTCGGCGATGGACTGCTGTCGTCGTGCACCGCGGGTCTGATCAAGCATGGTGTTGCGCAGAAGGACATGCGCATTGTTACCGTGCCCGGCGCGCTGGAAATTCCGCTGACGCTGAAAAAAATGGCGCAAAGCGGAAAATTTGATGCACTGATTGCCTTGGGTGCGG
>JBIIZE010000056.1:0-8725 GCA_044346435.1 Burkholderiales bacterium | reverse complement strand
TTTCGCAAATTCATCCGGCGACTTGCTGAGGATCACGGGAACGCCGCCATCATTGAGTCGTTTGTTGACATTGGCGTCTTTCATCGCTTTCTGCGTCACGTCAAACAGTTTGCTGACCACCGGTTTCGGCGTGCCGACGGGAACAAAAACGCCTTGCCAGGAACCGACCGCCATGTCGAAGCCCTGTTCTTTCATGGTCGGCATCTCGGGGTAGGACGGGCTGCGTTCCGGTGCAACGATGCCGAGCATGCGCAGGCGCCCCTGTTTGGCGAATGTCGCTGTCGAGCTGAACGTCGCGAACATGAACTGCACTTCGTTGGCGAGCAGGCCAACCGTGGCCGGGCCGGCGCCGCCTTTGTAAGGCACTTCCGTCGCTGTGCCTCCAAAGCCCAGCAGGAACATTTTCGCTTCCAGTGAATTGGCGCTGCTCGCGGCGGGCGAGCCGAAGTTCAGCTTGCCCGGATTGGCCTTGATATGCGCGATCAGTTCCTTGACGTTTTTGACCGGCAGCGAGGGATGTACCACCAGGCTTCCTGGAACATCAACGACCTGGCTGATCGGCGTCAGATCCTTCAGCGGCTTGATCGGGAACTTGGTGAAGTACACCGGGTTGATTGCCATGGTGCCGACGTTGCCCAGGATGAAGGTGTAGCCGTCTGCACTGGCACGTGCGGCGGCTTCGACCCCGATATTGCCGCCTGCACCCGAACGGTTTTCGATCACCACCTGCTGACCCAGCTGCTCAACCATTGCCGGCTGGATGATCCGACCCACAAAGTCCGAGGCGCCGCCGGGTGCAAAGGGCACGATCATGCGTACGGGGCGGGTGGGGTAGTTATCCGCGCTGAAGGCGGTGCCACAGACGAACATCGACAGTGCGGTGGCCAGAACCGCTTTGGCCAGTACGTCAGGTTTGCTGTGAAACATGGTGATCTCCTTTGGTGTTATATTTTATAACTACTTGTTTTTATTATACTTTTTCTTCGCCCGGGGCGATGGGCAGCTTGACCGGACGTTTCAGTTTAGCCGACAGGTCGATGGCCTTGGTCAGCATCAGGCGATTATGGCCTTCCGCGGCCGTGGCGTGTTGCGTCGGCACACCCAGCGAGACGCGGTTTAGCCAGGAGTTGGTTTCTTCGCGCATCGGTCCGCGCAGTTCGCCGAGCGCCATGTCGCCGACCGGATAGCTGGTCAGGAAGTCGACGTGGCGGCGTTTGTCCGGCGCATAACCTTCGCTCTGGATCAGGTTGGTGGCCAGCACGATGTCTCGGTGGGTGTCGTCAATGGTCAGTACACCTTCGGTGCCGACCGCGCCGACTTCCAGACTGTAAACCGCACCCGGCCAGACTTCGGGCAGTGCCCAGGAAATCACGCCGTGGTAAATCGCGCCGTCATCAAAGCTGATGGTGTAACCGGTGCCGTCAACGCCCTGCCAGGTGGGGCCGAGGGCCTTGTTCACCGACCGCGCATAGACCTCGACCGGTTTTTTGGTTTCCATCAACCACATCACGATGTCCAGTGCATGGGTGCCGGAGATCACCATCGGCGTGACTTCGGAACGGTTGTCGCTGCGCTTGTAGTTGTCGATGGCCACCAGGCGGTTCATGAAGGCACGCGAAGTCACCATGGTCACTTCACCGAGAGAGCCGGTGCGGACTTTTTCCTTGGCGACCAGCCAGCGGCGGCGGAAACGCTGGGTGTAGCCGATCACTGCATCGACGCCGGATTTTTCAATCGCGGCGAGGGTCTGTGCCGATTCCGTGAGATCGGTGGCCAGCGGTTTTTCGATCAGCAGCGGCAGCTTGCGTTCGGCGGCCATGATGACCGGATCGACGTGCAAGTGTTCGTCGGTGGCAACCACGACGGCATTCACTTCAGGGCGTGCCAGCAGTTCCTTGTAATCGGTGGTGACAAAATCCCCGCCGCATTTTTCGCGGACGATCTCGCCGCGCTCCGGATTGATTTCGGCAATGCCGATCCAGCCCACCGAAGGGTGGCGCGCAGCCAGTTCAGCACGGATCAGACCGACACGGCCGGCACCAATGATGGCAAGGCCGATTTTTTTGGGATCTTTTTTCATCGTGCGGCTCCTGCGGCGGCGAGCGGACGCGATTCCGGCAGCGGCAACATCACCGGCTCATTGCGTTCGGCAGACAGGTCGGCTGCCATGTAAACCTCCATCACGTTGCGCGCCTGCTCAGCCGTCACCAGCACCGGACGATCGCAGCAAACGGCTTCGATGAAGTGCACGGTTTCGGCATGCATCGGACCGGCAAAGGCGTGGTCGACACGCTCGCCCGGCATCGATGACATCGGCATCTGCATGCCGCTTTTCATGGTGTTGAGCATGACGTCGCGGTGGGTGTCATCCACCAGCAGCGCGCCGTCGGTGCCGATCATCTCGATCCAGGTTGAGCAGGCGTTCGGGTAACCCGGCGGCAGGCTCCAGCCGGCGCCGATGACAAAGGACATGCCGCTGTCCATGGTCACGGTGATCCATTGCGTGTCGGGCACTTCGGCGCCGCTGTTGGCTTTCATCACGCCGAAGTTGAGCTGTGAGTAAACACGGATCGGCTTCGCCGGGGCCAGGCACCACAGGATGAAGTCGAGGTCATGCGTCGCTTCCATTGCGGCGGGGGAGAGTTTGCTGCGGCCGGTGATTTTGGCGCCGAGGCTGCGCTGGATGTGGCGCGACACCATCGCGCTGACCGGTTTGCCGATGGCGCCGGTGTCGATGCATTTTTTGACGTAGGCGTATTTCGGATTGAAGCGCTGCGAATAGCCGATGGTGAATTTGACGTTCTTGCGCTTGGCAATGGCAATCAGTTCATCGGCTTCATGCAGTTCGACAGCGATGGGCTTTTCCATGAACACATGGAGACCGGCTTCAAGGCAGTCGCGGGCCATCGGGAAATGCAGTTTTTCCGGCGTTGCCGAAATCATCACCGCATCGAGGTCTTTGACTTCCAGCAGTTTGTGGTAATCGTCAGTGGCGGTTTTGGCGTTGCAGGATTTGGCCACCTCGGCAAGGCGCTCCGGGCGCGTTTCGACGATGTGGATGTCCTTGACTGCGGGATTGATGGCGCAAGTATCTGCGCGGATACCGCCGCACCAGCCGGTGCCGATGATGCCTACGTTGATTTGTTTCACAGCAAGAGTCTCCTGGTAAAGGGCTGTCCGCAGCGTGGCGGATGCCAAATGCATGACCGGGCAATGGTAACGACGCGGGCAGGGGCGGACAAATACCGAAATGCATGCCGTGACATCTCAATTCGGCATGGATAAACTATGAGGGCGGATTGCGATTATTTTCTGCACCGCAGCATTTCTGGCTATGAAAACAGGGCTTTGTTCAGGGCAAAAATGCACTTTCCCTGGCCAGCCTCAAACATGCCGCTTTGTTATCTCACCAGTTTAGTCGGGAATTAATCCCCGGATCATCACCATGGACCTGCGCGGTATCCGGTATTTCGTTCAGATCGCCGAACTGGGCAGCATTACCCGTGCCGCTCAGCACCTGCGCGTGGCACAGCCGGCGCTGTCACGGCACATCCATGCGCTGGAGGAGGAATTGGGTGTGCCCCTGTTGGTGCGGCTGCCGCGGGGAGTGCGCCTGACCACTGCGGGACGCCAGTTTCTGGATCACTGCCAGCGCATCGTGCGTGAACTGGGGCGCGTCCAGGACGAACTGCGCAGCGGCGGCGCCGTGGCGCAGGGGCGGGTGATTCTGGGGGTGTCACCAACAACGGGGCCTCTGCTGCTGCCCGGAGTGGTGGAGCGCATGCGCCGCCAGTGTCCGCAGATCAGTTTGAAAGTCGTCGACGGGTTCAGCAATCAGTTGTATGACTGGTTGCAGGCCGGCCGGGCGGATGTGGCGGTTCTGACCAATCCGGTGAATTCACGCACGGTGAAAGTGACGCCGCTGATTTCCGAGCCCATCGTGGTTTACGCGAAAGCGCAGCCGCGCGGCAGCAAGCGAATATTTTTTACTGTGGCCGATCTGGCACGAACACCGGTGGTCAGCACCGAAGCCATTCGACTCATTGCCGATGAGCAATTGCAGCGCTACAAAGCGCGCGTGCGGGTTGAGGCGGAAATTGATTCGGTTGAGGCGATCCGCCGTCTGGTGCTGCGCGGCACCTGTATGGCTCTGATGCCGATTTCGACGTTTCACGAAGATGTCGCGGCTGGAAAACTGACGGCCTGGCCGATTGCCGATGCAAACATCCATCGTATACTCACGCTCGGCCAGCAGGCGGATCGCCGGCCATCCGCGGCAATTGATGAGGTTGCTCAAATCATGGGTGCTGAAGTGCGTGCGCTTGCAGAAAGCGGCGTGTTCAGTCTGCCCGGCGGAAATACGGTTGCGGCGCGTGCGCCGCGGCAGAAAAAAACGCGTAATCAGGAGAGAGATTCAACATGAAGCGCATCGATGTGCACAACCACGTGATTCCCGAGACCCTGGTCAAGGCCATGCAGGCCAATCCGGTCTACAACACCCAAATCGAGGGCGAGGGGCACAACCGGGTATTCATCCGCGGCAAGGTGCGTTTCCCGTTCGAGGCCGAGTTCTACGATGCCGATGCCAAACTTGAATCGATGGACCGCAAGAAAATCGACATCGCTTTCATCTCACCGGGACCGCAGTGTTTTTTCTATAACCTGAAGGATGATCTGGCGATCCAGACTGCGCGCCTGGTCAATGACGGTATTGCGCAGATGGTCGCCGCAAAACCCGACCGGCTGCGCGGCATGGCGACGCTGCCGATGCAGCATCCTGAAGCGGCCATTGCCGAGCTGGAGCGTGTGGTCAAGGAATACGGTTTCAAGGGTGTCGAGCTCGGCACCGCGATCGGTGAAGAAGAACTGGCTGATCCGAAATTCCGCCCGGTGCTGAAACGCATCCAAGAACTGAAGGTGATGATTTTCGCGCATCCGAATACCCAGGGATCGGGCGGGCGTCTCGACTGTTTCTACCTGACCAATCTGATCGGCAATCCGCTGGATACCACGATCATGGTGGGCAAGCTGATGTTCAGCGGCGCGCTGGATGAACTGAAAGATCTGAAGATATTGCTTGCGCATGGTGGCGGCTTCCTGCCGTACCAGATCGGCCGTTTTGTGCATGGTCACAAGGTGCGCCCGGATACGGCTGCAGTAACCCGGTCCGATCCGCACGAGATGCTGAAGCGTTTCTGGTTCGATGCGCTGACCCACAGCCCGCAATCGATCCGTCATCTGATCGATATCGTTGGTTCGGAGAAAGTGGTGCTGGGCACCGATGCACCGTTCGACATGGGTGAGATGGCGCCGGTGGATCGCGTCGAGCTGACCCCGGGGCTGACCCAGAAAGAACGCGAAAATATTTACTGCAATGCCGCGACGGCGTTGTTCAACGGCAAGATCTGAGCGTCATGGCGCAGGGTGTGTTCATTCCGGGTCATCGCGGTCCGGCTGAGGTTGAAGGGGAGGTCGCCTGCTGCCTGTTTCACGGCAATCGGGTGTTTGTTGCCCGGGACAGCGACAGTCTGACGCTGCCGCGGGTTGATGCCGGGGCTTACGGGCTCGAACTGGATCAGGCGCATTACCTCGGCACGCTCGACGGTACGCATTGTTATGGTCTGGCATTGCCAAGGGGTGCTGCACTGCCCGAAGGGCTGGAACTGCTGGGCCTGCGTGCACTGATTATGGAAGGCGATGAGCTGGTGGCCGGCATTGCGGGCCAGGCCTTCCAGTTGCTGGAATGGGCACGCACCCATCGGCATTGCGGTTCCTGCGGTCAGCCGACGTTGCCGCATGCGGCAGACCGCGCCGTGGAGTGTCCTGAGTGCAAGCTGGTGTTTTACCCGCGCATCTCCCCGGTGATGATGGCGCTGGTCTATCGCCGGAATGACAACGGCAGCGAACTGTTGCTGACGCGCAAGGCGGGTTACGCGGAGGGTCGTTATACCGTCGTGGCCGGATTTGTCGAGGCGGGTGAATCGCTTGAGCAGTGTCTGGCGCGTGAAGTGAAGGAGGAGGTGGGTGTCGATATCCGCAATCCGCGTTATTTCGGCAGCCAGCCCTGGCCATTTCCGAATTCACTGGTGATGGCGTTCAGCGCGGAATGGGCGGGCGGCGACGTGGTGCCTGACGGCACGGAGCTGGAGGATGCGCGCTGGTTTTCCATCGACGCCTTGCCCGATCTGCCGGAACCCGTTCACATCTCGCGTCAACTGATCGACGACACGCTGTCACAGCTGCGCAAAGGCCGCTGATCGGCACATCGTGGACCCGCGCGGGCAGGCCTGTGGCTGCATGCTAGGATTGCCGCCGGAGGAGGTCCGGCGGTCACGCCGGTCCTGCAAATAAAAATCGTTCATCCATTTTTGCGGGTAGCCACGCCATGCCTTTCTATCGTTTTGAAGACTTCGAGAGCAATTACCTGACGCCACACCTGTCGACGGGCAAAGCCCCGGTGATTGACGGCCGCTATATTTATTTCTGCCTGCTGCACAAGAATGCGGGCACCGGTTCCGAACTGCATTACCACCCGAATGAACTGCTGATTTTTCCCACCAAGGGCAAGATCAACGCCATTGTCGGCAAGGACCGCCGCGTGGTTTCGCCGGGAACGTTTGTCCATGCCCCGGCCTACGCCCGGCACTCGATGTAGGCGACGGAAGACGGCAATCTTCAGTATCTCTACATCAAGGACAAGACCTGGACGGTGGTCGGTCTGGCTGAAGACGAAGCGGTGCCGGACAAGGCAATGACGGTCGCCGAGGTCAATAAAAAGTACAACGTCGGCGACAAAGACAAGCACCAGAAAACCCAGGGCAAGTCCCAGGCCATCATTGAAGGCTTGCCGGTATGTTTTCATCCGATCCTCGAGAGTCTGGATGCACCGGCGCGTTCCGGTCGCTGCGTGAACTGGATTGAAGGCGAGCGGCTGGCTTTTGGTTTGTTTGAGGTGCCGGCCGGTTATGCAGAGCCGGAATCGGTGTCCGCGCGTGAAATGTTTGTTTATGTCTTGAGCGGCAACATTGATGCGCAAGCCGGTGGTGAGCGCAAATCAGTCACTGCCGGGGATATTGTTTATGTGCCCAGAGGTGAGCGTTACCGGCTGCAGGTACGCAAGCACGCGCGTTATGCCGTGGTGTGTTCTACGCCGTGGCTGGAAGACCGGATCGACAACATGTCACCGGAAGAGGCGGAGCAGGCACGCGTCAATATGAAACCGAATTAAGGGGGGGCGCCCGATGCGGCCGGCGGCTGCATGGGGGTGCTGCGGTATCCTTTCCCGATGAATTCCGGAATTTCCGGGCAACCGTTTCATGGTTTTACCGTCAAGGAGTAGCAATCATCAAACCGCAGTCAGTGGGCAGTATCGGCCTCGGCATCATGGGCGGCGCTTTTGCCCGCCACCTCTTGTCCGAGGGTTTCAGCGTGACGGGGTTCGATATCGATCCCAAGCGGCGCGCGACGCTTAAAAAGCTCGGCGGCAAACCCGCCGCGACGGCGGCTGCGGTATCGGGCAGCTGTCCCATTCTGGTGACTTCGCTGCCCAGTCTCGTCGCGGTCGATGCGGCGTTTTTCGGCAAGGGCGGCATTGTGGCGTCTGCAAAACGCGGCACCGTGATCATCGAAACCAGCACGCTGCCGCTGGCCAAGAAGCATGAGATCCGTGAGCGCTGTGCCGCGAAAGGCATCATTGTGCTGGACTGCCCGGTCAGCGGCACCGGCGCACAGGCTGCCAACAGGGATATTGCCATCTATGCCAGCGGTGACCGAAAAGGCTATGACAAGGCGGAATCGGTTCTAAAGGGTTTCTCGCGCAGCGTTTATTACTGTGGTGAGTTCGGCAACGGTTCCAAGCTCAAGTATGTCGCCAATCTGCTGGTCACCATCCACAACCTGTCGACTGCCGAGGCGATGGTCATGGGTCTGAAATCTGGACTTGACCTGAACCTGCTCTACAAGGTGATCAAGGATGGGGCGGGGAATTCCCGCATGTTCGAGGTGCGCGGCCCCCTGATGATCAAGGGGGATTACAGCCAGGCCACCATGAAAGTCGACGTTTACAAGAAAGATATTGATATCATTGAGCAGTTCGCGGCCGACCTGCATTGTCCGGTGCCGCTGTTTGAGGCTTCAAAACCGTTTTATGCCGCGGCTTATGCGCAAGGCCGTGGGCTGGAGGATACGGCGGCTGTCTGTGCTGTGCTTGAGCAGATGGCTGGTGTACAGCGCAAGAATCGAAAGAAAAGCACCATTTCTAAAACCGGAAAGAGAAAGACCCGATGAAACCGACCATGTCGCCGCAGGGCCAGGCTGCACAGACCATTTCCCGCAACATGAAGCTGATCTCGCACAACGAACTCGCCGGTTTCGGCGGCATCGGCGAGGGGATCAACATGCAGGTGACCAAGGATGGTCGCCGCATTCTGTGGCTGGCGCATGAGTCTGCCCCGAAGAATTTCACCGCGGTCGATGTCTCCGACGTCAAGAACCCGAGGGTGGTCTGCCAGACGGACCTGCCGCATGAGCGCGTGCGTTCGAACTCGCTGGACGTCGTCGGCGACATCATGGTCGTTGCTTACCAGACCAAAGCGGTTGGTGACAAACCTGCCGGCATGGACATTTTTGACATCAGCACCCCGGAGAAGCCGAAGCTGATTTCACACTTTGATGCTTCGGGTCCGCACTCGCGTGGCGCACATTGTGTATGGTTTGTTGACGGTGA
>JBIIZE010000269.1:0-3734 GCA_044346435.1 Burkholderiales bacterium | reverse complement strand
CGAAGGCCGCGACATTGCGCTGGTGTCGAACGATTTCACCGTGCTCGGTGCATCGTCCGCCGTGATCAACATGAAAAAGATCAAGCACGTGAAGCAGGTCGCCAACAAGCGCGGCATGCCGATGGTGATGCTCGGCGAATCGTCCGGTGCGCGCATGCCCGACCGCATGGGCTCCGCCGGCCGCGCGATCATTGCCCAGGACCCGTTTGAATATCAGCGCCTGCGGGAATCGCCGTGGTGTTCGGCGCTGCTCGGTCAGTGCTACGGCTCCTCGACCTGGTATTCCGCCATGTCGGACTTCGTGGTGATGCGCAAGGGCGCGATCATGGCGATTGCCAGCCCCAACGTGACCTCGATCGCGATCAACAAGCCGATCGAAGCCGAAGACCTCGGCGGCTGGAAACTGCTGACGGGTGTATCGGGCCTGGCCGATATGGCAGTCGATACCGACCAGCAGGCGATGGATGCGATCAAGAAATTCCTGTCCTATCTGCCCAGTCACAACATGCAGCCGCCGCCCGAGTACCCGGTGGCAGCCGGTTCGGACGAAGCCTGCAAGACGATCTTCGACATCCTGCCGGAATCGCGCAACAAGGTGTACGACGTGCGCAAGATCATCGCGGCGGTATCGGACAAGGATTCGATGTTTGAGCTAAAGGAACGCTTCGGTAAATCGATTTCGACGGTGCTGGGCCGGCTCGACGGCAAAAGCGTTGGTTTCATCGCCAACAACCCGATGTACAAGGGCGGCGCACTCGACGCCGACGCCGTGCAGAAAGTCATCAGCTTCATGGTGTTGTGCGATTCGTTCAACGTGCCGCTGGTATTCCTGGTCGATGTGCCGGGCTTCCTGATCGGCGTTGAAGGTGAAATCCGCGGCATGCCGGGCAAGGTCATCAACTGGATGAACGCGCTGTCGCAGGTCACCGTGCCCAAGCTGACGGTAATCATGCGCAAGGACTATGGCCAGGCGTACATCAACATGGCGGGCGGCAAGGGTGCTGATGAAGTCGCGGTATGGCCGACGGCGGACCTCGGCTTCATGGACCCGGCGGTATCGGTGAATGTGTTGTACGGCATCAAGCAGCAGGATGATCCGGAGAAGTTTGCCAAACTCAAAGCCGAAGTCGAACGCGATACCTCGGCGTGGGGACTTGCCGAGCTGTACGAAGCACAGCATGTGCTGGATCCGCGCGACACCCGTGCGTGGCTGATCCGCACGCTGGAAATTCACCGCAAAGGCATGAAAAACGGTGTCGGCGATCATCTGCTGCGCAACTGGCCGACCAGTTATTGATTTGAATTGGATTGCTGCTGGTGCGCTGCTCCGCGGGGCTGTGTCGCCGTTTAATCCAGGGTTGCGGTGAAACGGCGACAAGACCGTGCGCACCCGCTGATGAATGAGGAGAAGAACATGTCTCATCGAATTCTGATTGCTGCCCTGATTGCTGTTGCAACGGCGCTGCCGGCATCAGCACAGAACTATCCATCGCGTCCTGTGCGCTTCATTGTGCCGTTCGCACCCGGTGGCAACACCGACGTTCAGGGCCGGCTGATTGCACTGAAGCTGTCGGAAAAATGGGGTCAGCAGGTGGTCGTCGACAATCGTGCGGGGGCCGGCGGCACGCTGGGCGTTGAGATGCTGGCCAAAGCACCCGCCGACGGTTACACCATCGCGCTGGCGTCGTTCGGCAATATTCTGGTTGGCCCCAGCCTGTTTCCGAAACTGCCTTATGACCCGATGAAGGATCTCGCACCGGTGATACTGGTATCGCTGCCGCCGGGTTTGCTGGTGGTGAATCCTGCACTGCCGGTAAAAAATGTCGGTGAACTGGTGGCCTACGGCAAAGCCAATCCCGGCAAGCTCAACTACGGCTCTGCCGGCAACGGTACCTGGAATCATCTGTTTGCCGAACACTTCAAGGCGCTGGCCGGTATTCAGATGACGCATATTCCATACAAGGGGGCCAACCCGGCAGTGACCGATGTCATGGGCGGGCAGATCCAGCTCGCGTTTGCGCCGTTCCCCGCCGCAGTGCCTCAGATCAAAAGCGGACGCCTGCGCGTGCTCGGCGTGACCTCCGCGCAGCGTTCGCCGGTACTGCCCGAGGTGCCGACGGTTGCGGAGTCCGGGCTGCCCGGCTATTCAGCGGCGAGCTGGTTTGCGGTACTGGGGCCGGCCAAAATGCCGCAGAACGTGATCACGATCGTTAACCGCGACACCAATGCCGTGCTGACACAGCCCGAGGTCAAGGCGGCATTTGCGGCTGACGGCACCGAACCCGCCGGCGGCACGCCGGATCAACTGCGTGAATCCATGCGCTCGGGCATTGCGCAGTGGGGCAAGCTGGTGCGCGATCTCGGCGTCAAACTTTAATACCGGAAACACCATGGCTTTCGAAGAAATGATCAAAGAGCTGGATGCGCGCAAACAAAAAGCGCTGGCAATGGGCGGGCCTGCAAAACTCGCCGAGCGCAAGGCGCAGGGCGTACTAAATGCACGTGAACGACTCGATCGCCTGTTCGATGCCGGTTCGTTTCTGGAATCCGGCCTGCATGGTGTATCCGTCCGGCCCGAAGACAAGGAAACCACGCCGGCTGATGGCAAGGTTGCCGGTTACGGTCGCATTGACGGTCGTGAAGTGGCGGCGGTATCCAATGATTTCACGGTCAAGGGTGCTTCCAGCGCGCAGATCAACATCAAGAAGCTGAAGCAGATGAAGGCTGTCGCGAAAAAACGCGGCATCCCGCTGGTTTTCCTCGGTGAATCGACCGGCGCACGCATGCCCGATGTGATGGGTGCAGGCTCCATCGGCTCGAAAGATGACCCCTACGAATACCAGCGCATGCGCGAAGTGCCGTGGGCGGCCGGTGTGTTGGGCCACTGCTATGGCTCATCGGCGTGGTACGGCTCGATGTCGGATTTCTGCGTGATGCGCAAGGGCGCGATCATGGCGGTGTCGAGCCCGCGGCTGATTTCGATGGCCACCGGCAAGCAGTGCGACGGTGAGGAACTCGGCGGCTGGCGCGTGCATGCCGAAACCAGCGGCATCGTCGATCAGGTCGTCGATACCGACGAGCAGGCGGTGGATGCGATCAAGCAGTTCCTGTCCTATCTGCCTAGCAACAACATGCAACCCCCGCCCGAATATCCGGTGCCGGACGGTTCGGATGAGGCGATCAAGGATGTGATGAAGCTGATTCCGGAATCGTCGAACCAGGTCTATGACATGCGCAAGGTGGTGCAGTGCATTGTCGACCGCGGCTCGATGTTCGAAATGAAATCGCGCTTCGGTAAAACCATCGTCACCGCGCTGGCGCGGCTGGACGGCAAGTCCGTCGGCATCATTGCCAACAATCCGCTGTACAAGGGCGGTGCGATTGACGCCGACGCCTGCCAGAAGGTGCAGGCGTTTTTTGTAATGTGTGACTCTTTCAACATCCCGATCGTGATGTTGGTCGACCAGCCGGGCTTCCTGATCGGCATGGAAGGCGAGCAGAAAGGCGTCACCGGCAAGGTGATGAACTGGCTCAATGCGATGACGCTGGTCACTGTGCCGAAAATTTCGGTGATCGTGCGCAAGAGTTACGGTCTCGCGGTGTCGAATATGGGCGCCGGCGGCAATACCGACGAACTGGCCTGCTGGCTGACCGCCGAGATCAGTTTCATGAAACCGGACTTCGGTGCGAAAGTGGTGTTCGGTGTCGATCCGGAAAAAGAACCGGAGAAATTC
>JBIIZE010000001.1:0-26547 GCA_044346435.1 Burkholderiales bacterium | reverse complement strand
ATGACATGGCCGCGATCTACACGGCTCAGGACGTGATTGATCCCCGCGACACCCGCAGCTGGTTGATTCGTATGCTCGACATACATCGCATGCGCATGAGCAATGGCGTCGGGCAGCATCTGATGCGCACCTGGCCGACGAGCTACTGATCATCTCTGCAAAATCGCCAGGCTTGCCCCGACGGTTCAAAGCACACCTTTACTCCGTTTACACCGAAGAACCAAAATGAAATCCAAAGACAGCCAGCTCACCATCCGCTCCATCGAAGCCATCCCCGTCGTTGTGCCGTTGCTGCAACCCATCAAATGGGCGCGTGGCGAAATCAAGGACATCGACAACGTCATCATCATCGTCACGCTGTCCGACGGCACCGAGGGTATTGCCGATGCGCCGCCGCGGCCGACGATTTACGGGGAAACCCAGCAGTCGATCACCACCATCGTGCGCGACCACCTTGCGCCGAAACTGACGGGGCTGAATGTATTCGACCTGACCGCGGTATGGGCGGTGTTTGACCAGTTCGCCGGCAACCCGGCGGCCAAGTCAGCGATCGACATGGCGATATTCGACGCCCAGGCCAAACACCTCGGCATCACCTGTGCCGAGCTGCTCGGCGGCACGCCCAAGGCGCTGCCGGTCAACCGCCGGCTGATGCTGGGTTCGAACAAGGAAATGCTGGCCGAGGCCGAGCGCATGATCAAGCGTTACGGCTTCAAGGCCTGGAAGGTCAAATGCGGCATCGATAAAAAGCGCGACATCACCCTGCTGCGTGCCTTGCGCAAGCTGGTCGGTGATGATCACGAGATCACCATCGACTGCAATCAGGGTTACTCCTCGCAGGATCTGCTGGAAACCTCACCGTACTTTGAAGAGGTCAATGTCGCGTTGATCGAGGAGCCGATTCCCGCCCGTGACGGCCCCGGCAAACGTTTCTGTGCCGAACGTACCATCATCCCGATTTCGGGTGACGACTCCTGCATGACCCCGGATGACGTGCTGCACGAACTCAAGCTGGGAGCGATCCGGTCAGTGGTGATCAAGTGCGCGCGCACCGGCTACACCAGGTCTCGGCAGATTCTTGCTCTGGCGCAGTCTTACTACACGCCGGTCCACAATGGCACCCAGGCCGACATGCAGATCGGCTGCGTGGCGGCCGCGCACTTTGCCAGTACCTACCTCACGCCGCATGCCCACGAGTTTTCCAGCTTCATCGATGCGAAGGACCATGTCGCCAATGAAGACCCCGTGATCAAAAACGGCATGCTGCAGTTGCCTGCGGGTCCGGGCATCGGCATGTCCCTGGATGCGCGTAAACTGAAAAAATACCGGGTGGATGCCTGACGGTGTCGAGGCAGAGTGCCGCCCGGCACCGGCACTGCCCGCCCATTAACCTGAATTCTGTTGTGGAGTCTTCCGGATGAATGCATTGAACCTGGTGCGAAGCGGTTCTGTTGTCGGCTGCATGATCCTGCTGGCGGGCTGTGTTGGTCCGGGTACTGAGGTCACGGTGCTGCCGGTACGCATTGACTACCAGTGTGCCCAGAACCGCGTGCTCCAGGTGCAGCGTGCGCCGGATGCCCGTGCTGCAGCGGTGCTTATCGATGGCAAACCGGTGGTTCTGCAACGGGCGGACAGCGCCGCCCAGGAAAAGTACAGTAACGGCAATCTGACCTTGTATCTCGAGGGTGAGCGCGCCGTCCTCGAAGAAAACAGCCGCGTTCTTTTCGGGCCCTGTGTCACCGGCCCCCTGCCCAAGACCGAGCGTTACCGCTAGCGGTCAGCTGACATCAATCCCGCGGTTTCCGCGTTGCGGAAACCGTCGTGGTTTGCTGCTATCCAACCATGAGTAGCGCCGGGATGGTTTTATAAAGCATTGTTTATTAATGGTATTTTTTAAAACCATAGAGTTTGTAGGTGCTCACACAAGAACCACTGCAGCAGGCGCCCTGACGCTGATTGCGCTGTTGGCGGGGTCGGCGCGCGCGATGGAAACACCGGCTCCGCCGGTCGACCTGCGCGGTAGCGAGATCCAGATCTTCATTGAGAACGACTCCTTCGGCAGCTCCGACCAGTACTACACCAACGGCATCAAGATCGGCGGCGGGGTCCCTGCCGACAAGGTCGGCAAACTGTTTAGCCGCCCGCCCAATGCGTTGCTGGATGCCATTACCGACGGCGCCAGCAACAACTTTGGCCTGTTCTTCGGGCAGAACATGTACACGCCCCGCGACATCACCGTGGCCGCGCCGCAGCCGAATGACCGGCCCTGGGCGGCCTGGCTTTATGTCGGCGTGGTAGCGCAAAGCGTCAAGAACGATCACCTGCATACCGTCGAATTTGACATCGGCGTTGTCGGTCCGCCGGCACTGGGCCGGCAGGTGCAGACGGCGTCGCACAAACTGGTTGATGCGCCCGAACCCAAGGGTTGGGATAACCAGATCCGCACCGAGCCCGGCATTCTGCTGACCTATCTGCACAAACGCCGTTATGGCGAGATCAGCGGCGTGCAGCTGGTGCCGCATATCGGCGCCAGCCTCGGTACGGTCGCCACGTTTGCGCGTGCCGGCGCTTTGCTGCGTGTAGGGCAGAACATGACCGGTTTCGGCCCCGACGGCATTGAGCCGGGCGGCGCCATGCTGAAAAACACCCGCCGTCAGCAGGATCCGGGGCGAGGCCAGCCCTACGAGTGGTTTGTATTTGCCGGTGCCGACGGACGGCTGATGGGGCACAACACATCACTCGACGGTTCGCTGTTCCGCAGCGGTCCCAGTGTCGCAACCCGCGACTATGTGTATGACCTGCTGACGGGGGTGTCGATGCGCATCAATGCTTTGCGCGTATCGGTTACGCAGATCCGGCGCAGCGAAGAGTTTTATACGCCGCTGGGCGGCGGCGGCAAGCAGAAGTTTTATTCCGTCAACATCGGTATCGAGTTTTGAGGCACGATGGCAGTCGGAAAATGTGAGCATTGATGGCGCCATTGCGGCCACAGGCGAAACGGTATTCCGTGGCAATCCGGAAAGTCATATTTGATGAGGAGTGGGAAAGATGGGCAGGATCGGTGTGATTGTTGCAAAAGAGATCCGCGAAGCTTTGCCGGCAACCATTTTTTTCATTTTCCTGTTTCACATGATTGGTCTCACCAAAGACGCCGTACTCGAAGACTATAGTTTCACCGCGCTTCGTTCTGCGGGCGCCACGTTGGGTGCTTTGCTTGTGGCCAAAGCGATACTTCTCGTGGATGCACTTCCGATATCACGGCTTTCTTCAACGAGCCGGATTTACCGGGTCATTTGGAAGACTCTGATGTATGGCGTGGTGGTGCTGGTTTTCCGCTTCGTTGAAGAACTCATTCCGTTTTTATCGAAGCACAATAGCCCGGCATCTGCCATACAGGCTATGTCCGCAGAGGTGTCTTGGCCTTTATTCGTTATTCTGACGCTGTGGGTCCTTGGCGGCCTGTTTTTCTATTGCCTGGCGGCCGAGCTGGTACGGGCAATTGGAATGGAAAAAATCAGGGAAGTTCTTCTAAGCACCCAACAGCACGCGCAAAATCCGGATGCCCGGCGATAGCATGAGCCGTTTGACTTCAAACCCCTGCCCTGGGTTCAAGAGACTATGGCACCGAAGCAGCGTTCAACCACGATTTCGGTGATCCGAACCCTGCCGGGCCAGCATGATACCGGCCAGCACAAAAACACCGCCGGCGAACTGCAGCGGTCCGACGGTTTCGCCCAGCAACATCCAGGCGAACAGCGTCGCCATCACTGGTTGCAATAACAGTCCCACCGAAGAAAAGGTCGCCGTCAGGTGAGCCATCGCCCAGGCGATCAGGCTCTGCCCGATGACCTGTGCAAACAGTGCGATGCCGATCAGTTTCAGCCAGCCGGCATCCGTCAGCGGCAGGAGCTGTTCGCCGGAAGCCCAGGAGATCGGCAGCAGCAGGATCGCCATCACCGTGCTGCTGATGGCCATCACGCTGGCGGTGGGTACGCTGGTGCGCAGCCGGGAAACGGTCAATTGGTACGCAGCGTAGAACATCGCGGTGATGACTCCGAGCGCGTCGCCGAGCATGGCGCCGCCACTGCCGCCGAAGTTGGCGCCGATCAGCAGCAGGGTACCGCTGATCGATGCTGCAAGCCCGGCGAGGAACAGCCGCCGCGGTGTTTCGCGGAACAGAAACCAGGTCACCGCGGTGACGAAAATCGGCGCGAGGTTGGCCAGCAGCGTGGTGTTGGCGACCGAGGTGAGCAGGATCGACCAGTGCCAGACCGCGAGGTCGCCGGCAAAGAAAAATCCCGCGGCGAAGAGCATCTTGCGGTGGCTGCGCGCCTGCTGAAGCAATGCTCCGCCCTGCGTAGAGGCGGCCCAGGCCCAGAGCAGCGGCAGCGCGAGGAAGACGCGCCAGAATGCGGTGGCGACGGGGCCGGTTTCGCTGACCTTGACGAACAGCGGCGCTGTGGCGATCGCGGTGGCGCCGGCGAACAGCGCGGCGAGCGCGAGCCAGTCTGGCGGTGTTGCGCGCGGTGCGGTCATGCTTTGTTACCGTTGCGGTGTTTCAGGCTGCGGTAAATGCCATAGAGAATCAGGGCATCAAGTGCGCCGGCGAACAGGCCGAACACCAGCCGGCCTTCGCTTTCCGAAACGGGCGCCCCCACCGATCCCGATTTGCCGCGCGTGAACTCGCGCTCGCCGGGGCCGAAGGCGATCCAGTTGAAGATGCCCACAAAAAAGCAGAAGCCGATCACGCCGCAGAATACCGCCGGTTTCGGCAGCCAGCGCGACAGCATCAGGCCCAGCCCGCCACTGCAGAACAGGATGGCCGTCAGCCACAGCACGGCGGCCGGCACACGCAAAGCGTCCGGTTTGGCCGGCACATGTCCGGTCAGCAAACCGGCCACCAGCAGGCCCATGGCGAAAAAAGCGGGGCCGAACAGCAGGACGACAGCCAGGGGAAGCGGCCGTCGTTCGCCGGATGACGCAGCGTTACTTGCCGACAAACTTCGGCTTGCGCTTCTCGATGAAGGCCGCCATGCCTTCCTTCTGGTCCTGCGATGCAAACAGCATCTGCAGCGTGCGCGTTTCCAGCGTCAGGCCGGTTTCCAGGGAGGCATCCATGCCGCGGATGATCGATTCCTTGGCTTGCTGGATGGCGATCGGCGGCAGTTCGGCGATCTGGGCGGCCATGGCGACGGCGCGTTTTTCGACTTCGGCATCGGGCACGATTTCGCTGACGAGGTTCATGTCGAAGGCTTCCTTCGCACCGAAGATGTCACCGGTCAACACGTAACGCATGGCCTTGTATTTGCCGACGGTGCGCGGGAAACGCTGGGTGCCGCCGCCGCCCGGGATGATGCCGATTTTGACTTCAGGCTGGCCGAACTTGGCCGATTCACCGGCAATGAGAATGTCGCAGGTCATCGCCAGTTCGCAGCCGCCGCCCAGCGCAAAGCCGCTGACCGCGGCGATTACCGGTTTCGGGCAACCGTAGATGATGCGCCAGAGCTTCTGCGTGCCCCGCTGCAGCATCTCGATGCTGCCGGCATTGGCCATTTCCTTGATGTCGGCGCCTGCCGCAAAGGCCTTATCGTTGCCGGTGAGCACGATGCAGCGCACCGACTCGTCATCGGCCATCTCGGTCAGATACTGGCCAATCAGCCGGCGTACTTCCATGTTCAGCGCATTGCGCGCGTCCGGTCGGTTGATGCGGATCAGGCCAACGCCTTCGGCGGGGCGTTCGGTGATGACGGCAGCTGCGCTCATGAAGATTCCTTGGTCAAATTGATTCGTAAATGCGCTCAGGGTTTGGCGAGACCGATGTCGACCAGAACAGACTTCATGTCGGTGTAGTTCTTGGCGAGCTCCTTGCGGAATTGCGCGCTGCCGAGGAAATCGTCCGCCCAGTAATTGCGTTCGAGGTCTTCTTTCCATTCCTTGGTTTCGGTGACTTTGCGCATCACGCCTTCCCAGTAGGCGATCTGTTGCGGGGTGATCTCGCGCGGGGCCATGATCGCGCGCCAGCCGCCATAAACCAGATTGGCGCCCTGTTCCTTCCAGGTCGGCACGGTGGCGAGCGCGCCGGGGAAACGTTTCGGTGACGACACGCCGATCACGCGCAGACGGCCTTCAGCAACGTGGTTGGCTACATTGCCGGCCGCCGTGGTGACCAGGTCAATATGGCCACCCATCACCTGCGTGATGGCCTCGGCCGAACCTTTGAAGGCGATCGCTTTCAGTTGGCGCGCATTGACGCCGATGCTCTTGGCGAGCAGACCGGCGGCGATGTGATTGTGGCTGCCCAGCGTGGTGGCGAAGCCGATGGAAACCGATTGCGGGTTTTCCTTCAGTTTGGCGATCAGGTCCTTGCCGGTCTTGATCGGCGAATTGGCGTTGACCGCAAACACCACGTAATCGTTGAACAGCGACGCAATCGGCGTGAAGTCGTCGTAGCTGATGGTGCTGGTGCCGACGATGTGGTTCGACAGCAGCGCCGTGGTGCCGATCAGCAGCGTGTGCGGATCGGCCTTTTTCTGGCGCACATAGGCGAAGGCGATGGTGCTGCCGCCGCCGGGCCGGTTGACCACCGTCAGCGAGGTCGGGATCAATTTGGCCTCGACGATGGCTTTTTCCACCGAGCGTGCAGTCTTGTCATTGCTGCCGCCGGGTGCGGAGCCGACAACGATTTCAACGTTGCGCGACGGCGACCAGGTTTTCTGGGCCTGGGCCGGCAGGGCGATCGCCAACATGGCGGCGATCAGAAGACAAGTCAGGTTTTTCATGGGTATTCCTCCGGTATCAATTAGAGAGCTTACTGGCGTTCAATATTGGCTTTTTTGATGACCTGCTCGTATTTGACAATCTCCGAGCGGATGAATTTGTCGAAATAGTCCGTGCTGCCGCCTTTCGGAACCACCCCTTCGGACTCAAACCGGTTCTTGACGTCAGGCATGGCCAGCACCTTGTTGGTATCGGCATTGACCTTGGTAATGATTTCGCGCGGCGTCTTGATCGGCGCCATCAGACCGAACCAGTTGCTGGCTTCGTAACCCTTGACGCCGGATTCGTCGAAGGTCGGGACATCCGGGACCGCGGCAAAACGTTCCAGGCTGCTGATGGCAATCCCGCGCAGACGGCCGGACTTGATGTGCGGAACCAGCGCCGGCACGCCACTGAATACCATTTCCACATTGCCCGAGATTGCATCGGTAATGGATGGCGTATTGCCCTTGTACGGGACATGCAGGATGTTGATGCCGGTCATGACCTTGAGCAATTCGCCGGCCATGTGGTTTGAGCTGCCGAGCCCGGCGTGGCCGTAGTTGAGCTGGCCCGGCCGCGATTTGGCGAGGGCGACCAGTTCCTTCACATTTTTTGCGGGCAGCGACGGATGGGCTGCCAATAAAGCCGCGCCCTGCACACACCAGGCCACCGGCGCGAAATCGCGCAGGGTGTTGTAAGGCGGTTTGGCATACAGGGTCATGTTGACGGCATTGGATGCGCCGCCCATGAACAGTACGTAGCCGTCAGGTGCGGCTTTGGCCGCGAGTTCCGATCCGATATTGGTGCCGCCGCCGGGACGGTTATCGACAATCACCTGCTGGCCCCACATTTCGCTCAATTTGGCGCCGACGGTCCGTGCAGTGAAATCGGTGTTGCCGCCGGCGGCATAAGGCACGATCACGCGCACTGCGCGGGTCGGCCAGTTTTGCTGTGCCAGCACAGGCTGAGTGATCAGCGCCAGCGCGGCAACTGCATATAAGTAATTGATTTTATTCATCATTTCCTCCGAACTTATTATGAGGTGATATTCTGCACTTCATTGGTGAGTGCTTGCTTGCGATGCCAGTTTTCCAGATTGGCGACGAACAACTGATAAACCCGTTCGTCGTTGCCGGATGCTGCCGCTGAATTGTGCGGTGAAATGAGCACATTGGGCAGATTCCACAGCGGAGATTCTGCTGGCAGCGGTTCCTTTTCGAAAACATCGAGATAGGCCCCGGCGAGATGACCCGAACGCAGAGCCTCGATCATCGCCGTCTCGTCGATGATTTCACCGCGACCGATATTGATGATACGCGCACCTTGCGGCAGCCGCGCGAGCATGTCGGCATTGATCAGGCCGCGGGTTTCCGCGGTCAGCGGGCTGGCGATCACCAGCCAGTCGGCTCGGGGCAGCAACCCCGCGAGCTGTTGCGGCTGGTGCAGTTCATCCACCGGGTCACCGGGTTTTAGCGGACTGCGCCGCACACCGATCACCTTCAGGCCCAGCACCCGGGCGAGGCGGGCGATCTCAGCGCCGATGCTGCCCAGGCCGACTATCAGCATGGTTTGCCCGGGCAGGTCTCGCGGGAAATGCGGCATCCTTGCCGGGTCCCAACGGTGCTCACGCTGGGCGGACAGCCAGCGCGGAAAATTGCGCGCCAGCATCAGCAGACCGGTGATTGCGGTTTGCGCGATCGGTACGGCGGTCGTGCCGGCGGAAGTCGTCAGACGCACGCCCCCCTGCAGCATTTCGCTATAGATCGGGTGGTCGACCCCGGCATTGAACACATGCAGCCATTGCAGCGCGGGCGCTTTGCGCACCGTCGAAAAAAACTGCCGCGAGAACTGCGGAAACACGTCGGATGAAAAAAACGCCAAATCCAGACGTGCACAATCGGCATCACTCAGCCGGCCTTCAGGGTCGGCAGGGAGCACAACCAGTTCCAGGGGCAGCCCGAGGCGTTTCGCCTGCGCGGCAAGGTCAGCGCCGCGCTCGGCATGCAGGCGGTTTGAAACCAGCAAAGTGGTCATGGACGGATCAGGGAATGGCAACGACGCGGGAGGGAGATTTTACCCGCTCTTTGCTACCATGCGACGCTCAGCCGCAGTGCAAAACGGCCTACCGACCATGAAAGTCCATTCAATGGAAAAGAACACCCTGGAACTGACCCGGCAACTTATCGCGCGCCCTTCGGTGTCGCCCGAAGACGCCGGCTGCCTCGAACTGGTCATCGCCGAGTTGAAGCCGCTGGGATTCGAATGCGAAATCATCGCTGCCAACGGCACAACGAATCTGTGGGCGCGCCGCGGACGTGCGGCACCGCTGATCTGTTTTGCCGGGCATACCGACGTGGTGCCGACCGGCCCCCTCGAAAACTGGAACATCGATCCGTTCACACCGACGATCAAGGACGGCATTCTCTATGGCCGCGGCGCCTCCGACATGAAAACCTCGATTGCCGCGTTTGTCGTGGCAATCCGCGAGTTTGTCCGGGCGAATGAAGATCATCCGGGTTCCATCGCAGTGATGTTCACCTCGGACGAAGAGGGTCCGGCGCTTGACGGTACCGTGAAAGTGGTTGAAGCGCTGGCGAAACGCGGCGAAAAACTCGACTACTGCATTGTCGGTGAACCGACCTCGGTCAAGCAGTTCGGCGACATGATCAAGAACGGCCGTCGCGGTTCACTGACCGGCATTCTCACCGTACAGGGCGTGCAGGGCCACGTCGCTTATCCGCATATGGCGAAAAACCCGATTCACGACGTCGCGCCCGCCATTGCGGAACTGGCTGCCACCGAATGGGACCGCGGCAATGAATATTTTCCGCCGACCACCTGGCAGATTTCCAATTTCACCGCGGGCACCGGTGCCAACAACGTCATCCCCGGGACTGCGCGCGTGCAGTTCAATTTCCGTTTCTCCACGGCGAGCACCGTCGAATCATTGCAGACGCAGGTGCATGGCATTCTCGACAAGCACGATCTGAAATACGATCTGGAGTGGCGGCAGGACGGACGCCCCTTCCTGACTGCGCGTGGTGATCTGGTTGATGTGGTGACCAAGGCCATCAAGGAAGTCACCGGTGTTGATACCGAACTATCGACCACCGGCGGTACCTCGGACGGCCGTTTCATTGCCGACATCTGTCCGCAGGTCATCGAGTTCGGCCCGACCAACGCGACCATTCACAAGGTCAATGAATGTCTGCCAGTGGCTGAAGTCGAGCCGCTGCAGAAAATCTACCGGCGTATTCTCGATTTAGTGCTGCTGAAGCGCTGACCAGCGCAAGGCGCCTTCACCGGCGGCCCGACCGCTGGCAAAACACGCCGTCAGCAGATAACCGCCGGTCGGCGCTTCCCAGTCGAGCATTTCCCCGGCGCAGAATACGCCGGGCAGTTCTTTGACCATCAGCTGTTCATCCAGCGCTTCGAACGGTACGCCGCCGGCACTGCTGATGGCTTCATCAATCGGTCGAGCGGCGGTCAGGGTCAGCGGTAGCGATTTGATGGCTGCGGCGAGCTTCTGTGCATCGTTCATTTCCGCGGCAGACAGTGCTTCGCGCAGCAAAACGGCCTTGATACCTTTGAGGCCGAGACGGCTTTGCAGATGGGTGGTCAGCGAGCGCGATCCGCGCGGATGGGAAACCTCAGCCAGGACCCGGGCGGCATCATGATCGGGCAGCAGATCGAGATGCAGCGTTGCATGACCCTGTGCCGCGATGGTGTCGCGCAGCGGCGCCGACAGCGCGTATATCAAACTGCCTTCGACGCCATAGTCGCTGACTACGAATTCGCCGTTGCGCTGATGGATTACGCCGTTGGCATCCGTTACCGATGCCACCACGGCCTTCACGGGTTGTCCCGAGTAACGTTCGCGCAGATGCGCGCTCCACGCCACTTCAAAGCCGCAGTTGGCAGGCTTCAGCGGTACGACCGGAACACCGCGCGCTTCGAACAGCGGCACCCAGGCGCCATCAGAACCCAGCCGCGCCCAGCTGCCGCCGCCCAGCGCGAATACGGTGCAGTTTGCAGCGACCGTGTTTTCACCCTGCGGCGTTGAAAAAACCAGCGCGCCGTCCGGGTTCCAGCCGGTCCAGCGGTGGCGGACATGGATGCGCAGTCCCGCGCCGCGCAAGCGGTGCAGCCAGGCACGCAGCAGCGGCGCGGCTTTCATTTCCTTGGGAAACACGCGCTGCGAAGTGCCGACGAAGGTTGCGACGCCGAGACCGTGCACCCAATCCTGCAATGGCGACGCACCAAAGGCATTCAGCATGGATTCGAGTGCGGACCTGCGCGCGCCATAGCGGGTCAGGAATTTTTCCGGTGGATCGGCATGGGTGATGTTCAGGCCGCCCTTGCCGGCGAGCAGGAATTTGCGGCCGACCGAGGGCATGGCATCGTAGAGATCGACGGTCATGCCGCCGGCGAGCAGGACTTCGGCGGCCATCAGGCCGGCGGGACCGCCGCCGATCACGACCGCCGCGGGTGCGGCTAAAGCCACTTGGCCTTGCGGAAGCGCCAGAACAGATAACCGTCGATGATCACCATCGCCGCCAGCGACAGCGGGTAGCCCCATTGCCAGCGCAGCTCCGGCATGTGATCGAAGTTCATGCCGTAGATGCCGGCGATCAGCGTCGGCACGGCAACCAGGGCGGCGTAACCTGCCAGGCGTTTGGTGACTTCGTTTTCCTGCAGTGTGATCAGCGACAGATTGACCGAGATCGCGGTGGTGATCATGTCGCGCGCGGCGTCAATGCTCTGGTTGATGCGCCCCAGATGGTCGGAGACGTCGCGGAAATAATCGCCGAGGCCGGTGCACAGATGCGGCACGCGTCCGCCGTGCAGCTTGCCCACGGCCTCCAGCAGCGGCGCGGTGGCGTGTTTCAGCGTGACCAGATCCTGCTTGATGCCGTACAGCGCCTCGATGTTCGCCTTGGGGGACGTGCCGGCAAAGATGCGGTCCTCGATGTTCTCGAGTTGGGTTTCGATGCTGTCGAGGATCGGGAAATAGCGGTCAACCACCGCATCCATCAGCGCGTAAAGGATGTAGCCGGTGCCGTGTTGCAGCAGTTCGGGTTCACGCTCGCAGCGCGCGCGTACATCGGCGAAGTTCCGTTCGCTGCGGCTGCGTACCGACAGCACGTAATTTTTTGCGACAAAAACCTCGACCTCACCGACGCGCAACTCGTCGCCATCGGGTTCGATCATGTGCATCACGAAAAACAGCGAGTCGCCGTATTCCTCGAATTTCGGCCGTTGATGACCGTGGCGCGCATCTTCAATCGCCAGCGGGTGCAGCTTGAATTCTTCTTCAAGCAGATCAAGTTCATGCGGTTCGGGGTCGCGCACCGCGACCCAGACGATGCAGTCGTTGCGATCGAGGTACGTACTGATTTCATCGCGGGTGATGTCCGCGATTTTTTTGCCGTCCCGATATGCAACGCTGTTGACCAGCATGTCCGTTCTCCTTCGCGCCGATGATAACGCAGCGGATGCGGATTGACCCGCCTCCGCTCAGGCCAGCCAGGGCCGCTGGGCGTGGTAATCGTGCTCGAAGCTTTCGATGGCCGGCTTGTTTTCCAGCACCAGGCCAATGTCGTCCAGACCTTTGAGCAGGCGTTCCTTGTAGACCGGGTCGATGGTAAAGGGGTGGGCAGTACCCTCGGTGTCGATGACGGTTTGTGCGGGCAGGTCGATCGCCAGCGTGGCGCCGGGTTTGGCGCGCAGCTGGTCGCGCAGCCCGCGGCAGATTTCCTCGGGCAGGATCACCGGCAGCATGCCGTTCTGCAGCTCGTTGGCGTAATGAATGTCGCCGAAAGACGGGGCAATCACCGCGCGGATGCCGTAGTCGAGCAGCGCGTACACCGCGCCTTCGCGCGAAGAGCCGCAGCCGAAATTGGCGCCGGCGACGAGGATACCGGCCTTGCGGTAGGCCGGCTGGTTGAGTATGAAGTCCGGTTTTTCCTTGCCATCGTTGTCAAAACGCATGTCATGGAACAGATAAGGGTCGTAACCCGCCTTGTCGCTGCGCAGCTTGCGTAGGAAACGCACGGGGATCACGCGGTCGGTGTCGATATTCGCCATTTCGATGGGGGCGGCGACGGCGGTCAGTGTGGTGAACGGTTTCATGAGAGTCAATTTTCCAAAAATATGACAGCCTCGTCAGAGGCATGTTTTTGTCATTCTTCAAGAAGGATTCAATGTTTCCCCGCGGCAAGCGTGCGTACGTCGGTGACGCGGCCGGTGACGATGGCGGCCGCCGTCATCGCCGGGCTCATCAGGTGGGTGCGCGCGCCCTTGCCTTGGCGGCCTTCGAAATTGCGGTTGGATGTCGATGCACTGCGCATGCCCGGCGGCACCTTGTCGCCGTTCATTGCCGCACAGCTGGAGCAGCCGGAGGCGCGCCATTCGACACCGGCATCGAGGAAGATCTTGTCCAGACCTTCGGCCTCGGCCTGGCGTTTCAGCGCGGTGGAACCCGGAGACACCCAGGCTTGAATGACCGCTTTGCGGCCTTTGAGCACCGCGGCGGCGGCGCGCAGGTCTTCAATGCGGCCATTGGTGCAGCTGCCGATGAAGGCGCGATCGATCTTGATGTCGGTCAGTGCCATGCCGGGCTTCAAGTCCATATAGGCCAGCGCCTGCTCGGCGTGTGCGCGCTGGTTGGCGTCCCCCAGCGATTTCGGATCGGGAATGCGGCCGCTGACCGGCAGTGCTTCCTCGGGGCTGGTGCCCCAGGTCAGCATCGGTTCGAGTTTGGCGCCGTCGAGCGTGACTTCGCGGTCGAAGCGTGCGCCGTCATCCGAGGGCAGGGTGCGCCATTGCGCCAGCGCGCGGTCCCAATCAGCGCCCTTGGGCGAGAACTCGCGGCCGTGCAGATATTCATAGACCTTGTCATCGGGCGCGATCATGCCGGCGCGACCGCCGGCTTCGATCGCCATGTTGCACACGGTCAGCCGGCCTTCGACCGTCAGGCTGCTGATCGCCGATCCCGCGAATTCGATGACATGGCCGGTGGCGCCGGCAGTGCCGATTTTTGCGATGATCGCCAGCACCACATCCTTGCCGGTGACGCCCGGCGCGAGCCGGCCGTTGACGACGATACGCAGGGTTTTCGGCCGCTTCAGCCACAGGCACTGCGTCGCGAGAATCTGTTTCAGCTGCGATGCCCCGGTGCCGAAGGCGTAAGCGCCCAGCGCGCCGTGTGTCGAGGTGTGCGAATCGCCGCAGGTGATGGTCAGTCCGGGCTGGGTGAGGCCGAGTTCCGGGCCGATGACATGAACGATGCCCTGGCGTTCGTCGTCAATGCCGTAATGGGCGATGTCGTTGACGCGGCAGTTTTCCTCGAGCAGCCGGATCATGTTGCGCGCATCGGCATCTTCTGCGGCTTCGACACCGCGTTCGCGGCCGACGGTCGGCACATAGTGATCGGCCACGGCGAAGTTCTGCCGCGGCTTGCGCACCTTGCGGCCTTCCTTGGCCAGCGCGCCGAAGGCATGGAAGGAGCCTTCGTGCACAAAGTTGCGGTCGATGTGCAGCAGCGCGTCGCCACCCGGTTTTTCCAGGATGACGTGGCTGTTCCAGATTTTGTCGAACATCGTCAATGCCATTGCAGTGTCCTCATGTCATGCATTTCAGTGTTACCGTCCCTTCGCGATACCTTCGCGGCGCGGATCTGCGCCGCCCTGCCAACCCTTGCCATCCCGCATGATGCCGTGCAGACCGCTGGTCATGTCGGAAATTTCCACGATGTGTCCCATGGCACGCAGCGGCGCCGCCAGCGTTTCGGCTTCGGTGCCGCGCTCGATTTCCGTCGGACCGTTGCGACTACCGGTGTTCGGCAGGGCGATTGCCGCCTGAATGTCGAGATTCCAGTCCAGGGTTGCAATCAGCGTCTTCGCCACGTAATTGATGATCCGGCTGCCGCCCGGCGAACCCAGCACCAGATGCAGCTCGCCGTTGTCGCGGAACACCAGTGTCGGCGCCATCGAGCTGCGTGGCCGTTTGCCCGGCGCCACCGCATTGGCCACAGGCCGCCCTGATTCGACCGGATTGAAATTGAAGTCGGTGAGCTGGTTGTTCAGCAGAAAACCGCCGACCATGATCCGGCTGCCGAAAAAGTTTTCGATGGTCGTGGTCAGCGATACCGCATTGCCGTCGCCGTCGACAATGGCGACATGGCTGGTGCCGGCGACTTCCTCGACCGGATCATCGGCATAGACCAGCGCAGCGCCCGGCGGCCGGCCTGCTTCAGCCCTGCCCATGGAACGGTCGGGCTGAATCAGCCGCGCCCGCGCTGCGAGATACGCCGGGTCGAGCAGGCCGCGCACCGGTACTTCGACAAAACGATCATCGGCCACCCAGCGGTTACGGTCGGCATAGGCAAGGCGTCCCGCCTCGGCCAGCAGATGAACCGCCTGCGTGGAACCGGGTTTAACGCCAGACAGATTCTGTGCCGACAGCAGGCCCAGCATCTGCAGCACGGCGATGCCGCCGGATGACGACGGTGGCATGCCGCAGATGCGGTAGGCGCGGTACGGTCCGCACAGTGCGTCGACCTCCCGTATTTGATACGCGGCAAGATCGGCTTCACTCAACAGGCCGGGATTGGCGGCATGGCCGCGCACCGCCGTGACCATCGCGCGGGCGATGTCACCACGATAGAACACATCGGCGCCGCCGGCTGCAATCGCACGCAGCGTGCGCGCGAATTCAGGATTGCGCAGCAGGGTGCCGGCGGGTTTGGGGCTTCCATCCGTCTGCAGGAAATAGTTGCGGGCTGCGGCCTCGCCAACGATGGCACGGTCGCGCAGCAGCAAGGTATGTACACGCGCAGACAGCGGAAATCCATTTTCGGCGAGCGCGATCGCAGGCTGAAACAGGGAAGCCCAGGGCAAGCGGCCGTGTTTGCGATGTGCGGTTTCAAGCAGGCGGGCAACACCCGGCGTGCCCACCGAGCGACCGCCGCTGACGGCATCGCGGAAGGCCATGGGGCTGCCGTCACGCAAGAACAATTCAGGTGATGCCGCAGCGGGTGCGGTTTCGCGGCCGTCGTAAGCGCGCACATCGCGGGTGCGTGCATCAAAGTGCAGCAGGAAAGCGCCGCCGCCCAGCCCCGAGGCATGCGGTTCAACCAGGTTCAGCACCAGTTGCACCGCAATCATGGCATCTACAGCCGTGCCGCCGGCCTCAAGCATTTGCAGGCCTGCATCCACCGCGAGCGGATGCGCGGCAGCAACCATGTAACGCGAGGCGTGCGCGAGTTGTTTCTCGCTGCGGCTGCCGGCCGGTTCCGGCTGTGAGGGCCGGTCGGTCTGCGCCTGCAAGGGCAGGCTCGACGCAGCCCACAGCGCGGCCGCGACGGCCAGCAGGGAAAAGCGCCGCGCGGTGAACGTCATGCCACGTGCATCAGAGCCCGGCGCGCTGGTCTTCAGGCAGGCCGTAGCGGTTTTCGAGTTCCTGGATTTCGGGCAGGCCGGCGATGTCGGTGAACTGTTTGAAGTTCGCGACCTTGTCGCGCATATGGGCGATGGAGCCGGTCTTTTTCAGTTCGCGCAGCAGGTTCTGCATCGCCGGGATTGCGGCCAGCAGCATCCAGTTCGGATAAATCGCCAGTTTGAAGCCCAGCTTGGCGAGTTCGTCCGCAGGCAGATCCGGCGTCTTGCCGCTGGCGGCCATGTTGTAGAGCAACGGCACGCCCTTGAAGCGTTTCGATACGATCTCGACCTGCTCGCGCCCCACCGGCGCTTCGATGAACAGCACGTCGGCGCCGGCTTCACGGTAACGTTCACCGCGCTCCAGTGCGGCATCCAGGCCTTCAATGGCAATCGCGTCGGTGCGGGTGATGATGACGAAATCATCGTCGCGCCGTGCATCGCAAGCCGCCTTGATCTTGGCGACCATTTCCGCGGTCGGGATCACGCGTTTGCCGGCGAGGTGGCCGCAGCGTTTGGGCCAGGCCTGGTCTTCAAGGTGCACGCCGGCGACACCGGCTTTTTCGTAATCGCGGATGGTGCGTCGCGTGTTGATCGGATTGCCGTAACCGGTGTCAGCGTCGGCGATGACCGGCAGCTCCGAGGCTTCGGCGATGCGGCTGGCGTTGTCGATCATCTCGGTTGCGGTGAGCAGGCCGACGTCGGGCATGCCCAGCCGCGTCAGGCTGGTGCCGAAGCCGGTCATGTACACCGCATCAAAACCTTCCATCTTTACCAGTCGCGCACCGAAGGCGTCGGCGACGCCGGGGGCGACGATACAGCCGGGGCGCGCCAGCAGCTCGCGCAGCTTTGCAGTTTGACGCAGGATAATCTTGCTCATCAGGGATTCCTCAAACGGTTATTCGAATTTCAGGTTGAGCTGTTTGACCAGCGTCCGCCACTGTTCCAGTTCATCGCGGATGCGGGTGGTGAACTCCTCGGGAGAACTCGCGCCGGGGTTGGCGCCGAGCCCGCGGAAACGTTCCGCCACAGCATTGTTTTCCATGATCTTGCGTACGCCGGCATTGAGTTTTGCCACGACCGGTTTGGGTGTGCCGGCGGGGGCCAGCAGGCCCAGCAGTGTCGCTGCCTGATAACCCTTGTAACCCAGTTCTTCCAGTGTCGGTACATTCGGCAGCGCTGCCGCACGTTGTTGCGTGGTCACTGCCAGTACCTTGAGACGGCCGTCGCGTACATAACCGATGGAGGCCGCCAGTTGATCGATCATGGTTTCAACCTGTCCGCCGAGCAGCTCCGACAGCGCAGGACCGCTGCCTTTGTACGGCACATGCAGCAGTTTCACATTGGCCATGTGCGCGAACAGTTCAATCGCGAAATGATTGGTGGTGCCGGCGCCGGCCGAAGCCATTGTCAGCTTGCCCGGACGCGCCTTGGCGGCGGCAATGATGTCGGCAATCGAATTGATATTCGATTTCGGCCCGGCGAGCACAACCAGAGGCACCGCCTGCACGGTCGAGACCGGCGCGAAATCCTTCAACGTGTCATAGGGCAGGCTTTTGAAAATCACCGGATTCACTGACAGCGGACCGCTCGATCCGACGAGCAGTGTGTAACCGTCGGGCGTGGCTTTGGCCACCAATGAAGCGCCAAGATTGCCACCGGCGCCCGGACGGTTGTCCACCACGACGGTCTGTCCGAGAGCTTCACCCAGCGGCGGCGCGATGATGCGTGCCGAAATGTCGACATTGCCGCCGGGCGCATAGGGCACGATGACGCGGATCGGGCGCACCGGAAACGATTCTGCTGCCCCTGCCGGTGAAACCATCGCGGCAAGCGTCAGCAGCATCAGGGTTTTTTTCATGGGCGCTCCTCCGGCGTGTTTTGAGTGATCGCGAATATCAGCCCGCAGCGCGCTTCGATCCGCTGCCGGTGTCGTAATCGACGTTGGCCAGCTTTTCGGTATCCCACAGCTGTTTCAGCAGCGAGGCTGCAGCGGCCTTGCCGATCACCGGCTCGGCGAGTTCGGTGAACTTGCCGTTCAGCTCATCGTCGGTCAGCGGCAGCTCCGGATCACCCTTGCGATAGGGCTGGAAGTGTTCGAACTTGCGACCGTCGTTCAATTCGATTTCCACCCGTGATTCGCGGCGGTTCGGATAACCCGCGGAAATCTCGGGGTCGGCGATCGGCTCGATCTTTTTCAGCAGCGCGCGCACGTCGGGATCACTGAGGTGATCGGGATCGAAAGCATTGAGTCGCACGCTGCCGCGCACCAGCGCGTGGGCAACCGTGTACTGGATGCTGAACTTGGCCTGGTACTCGCCTTCGGGATTGTTGTTGTCGATGATGTTGAGTCCGGCCTTGTAGGTGTGCAGCTTGATGTGTTTCACATCCTTGTGGGTGAAGCCGTGCTGATTTTGCAGATGCAGCGCGCCGTCAATCGACGGGAAGGTATGGCCGCAGCAGCCGTGGTTTTTGAAGGTCATCTGGTTGATGTGGTAATCCACGCCCAGTCCCTTTGTGGCCTTGCTCCAGTCCGGATTCACGCTCATCGCATTGCCGAAACCGACTTCGCCTTCGAGCATGTCGAGCGCGCCGGTGAGGCCCTTCATTGCCGCCATTGCCGCCCAGCAGCCGGCGTCCGCAGCGTGACCGCCATGCAGCGGCTTGGTCATCGCCTGCGAACGGAAGGCCTGCTGCAGGCCGGAAGCAAAACTGCCGACCGTTGCCATCGCGTGCATGAACTGTTCCTTGTTGGCGCCGAGGATGGTGGCTGCTGCAGCGGCCGCGCCGAAAGCGCCGACGGTGCCGGTGGTGTGCCAATACTTGTAATGCGAAGGCATCACCGCTTCGCCGATACGCGTGGAGATTTCATAGCCGACGATGACGCCGCGCAGGAAACGGTCACCAGAGGCACCGGACGCCTGTGCCGCGGCCAGCGCCGCCGAAATCGTCGGGCTGCCCGGGTGGTAACCGGCATCGCGGTAGATGTCATCAAACTCGACCGAGTGCGAAGCCGCACCGTTGATCAGCGCGGCGGCGCGCAGGGTGGCGCGACGGCCGGTGGCCAGACGGGCACGACCGCGATCCAGATCCTCGGCAAACGCTTCTTCCATCAGAACGGCCGGATTGACGATGCTGCCCGGCAGCAGCGCAGCGTACCAGTCGATCACCGCGCGTTTGGCGTGGTGGATCACCTGCGGCGGCAGTTTCGAAGTCTGTTCGCGGATGGCGTAGTCGGCGAGTTGTTCCATCAACATGTTTTTTCTCCTTGGGGTGCTGTTGTTTTCGCGAGGTTCAGTCGCACGATCGAACTCACGTCGTTGGGCGTGAGGCGACCGATGGGGCCGGTTGAATAAGTGGCGACATGTACAGTCAGATCGGGTTTAAGCAGAAATCCCGTGGCTTGCAGGATTTTGCGCTCATGCTCGATGAACGCGCCAGTGCGGCGACTGATCTCCTGGTAATCCAGGCTGTGAGCGACCGGAAAGGCGAGTTTGTTCACGCGTACGGACTGGAGCGCAGCCTCCGGCATATCCACGGATGCGGCGATGACGGTGATGCCGAGCTGTTTCAGGTCGGGGAGCCAGGTCTGGTAGTCAGCCAACTGCTGACGGCAGTATCTTCACCAGTCGCCGCGGTACAAGAGCACGACGCTCCAGCCGTTACCGGCCAGCGCCGAAATGCGTTGTGACCCGCCGCCGACCAGCGACAGATCCAGATCGGGAAAACGGTCTCCCGTGTCCAGTTTGTTGCCCAGACTTTGTGCCACGTGTCACGCTCCTCCGCCGGGTCGCGGGCGACCCGGCTGCTTAATGCTTTTATTGGCGTACGATCAAGCCGTCCACCGCCACCACGCCGTCGCCTTCTTTGCGGACGATCAGCGGATTGATTTCAGCTTCGGCGATGTCATCGAAGGCGGCCAGTTGCGAGAATGCCGCCACCGCGTCCGCCAGCGCCTTGCAGTCGCCTTTGGTCATGCCCCGGTAACCGCGGATCACCGCGAGGCCTTTGACTTCTTCAATCATCTGCAGCGCGGTTTCCGGTGTGACCGGCGCCAGACGCATCGCAAAATCCTTGTAGATCTCGGCGAGGACGCCGCCGACCCCGATCACCACCAGCGGGCCGACCTGCGGGTCGCGCTTGTAACCGACGATCACTTCGGCAAGGCCGCGCTCCATGCGCTGCACCAGGATGCCGTTCAGTTTGGCCTGCGGATGTTTGGCTTTGACGCGGGTGAAGATGTCGGTTGCCGCCTGTTTCAGCGCCACAGCATCGGCGATGTTCAGCACCACACCGCCGGCATCGGTTTTGTGCGCGATGTCCGGAGACAGAATCTTGGCGACCACCGGATAACCGATATCAACCTTGGCGCCGGCATCGGCCATCACCGCAGTCTGCGCCTGCGGCACGCCCAGCGCGCCGAAGACGCCACAGGCCTGTTGTTCATTGAGCTGTTTGCCCGGCGCCGCCTTCAGCAAGGCATCGGCTGCCGCCGTACGTTTGGCATCGGCTGCCGGAATGGCCAGCGGCGGAACCCATTGTTTCCAGGCGCGAATCGAATCCGCGCAGGACTCCGGCGTGCGGAAACCGGCGACGCCGGCGCTGGCCAGCAGTTTCAGCGAAGCTTCGGCATGCGGCGCGAGGAACACCGCCAGCGCCTTGTCGCCGCGGTCGGCTTCGACCAGCGGTTCGACGGCGATCTGCGGCTGGAACTGCGCCGAGCTGCCGGCCACTGCGAGCACGAGGTCGCAATGGTCGGAAGCCAGCAGCGCATTGAGCACGCCGCCGTAGATTTCCTTTTTCGCGCCGGCCAGCGTCAGGTCGGTGATGCGCGACTTGTTGATGGTGATGTTGTTCTTCGCCAGTGCAGCCACCAGGGCATCGGTCGGACCGACGACGTCAACACCATAGGTGCCGATGCGGTCGACCACGCAGGCGGCTCCGCCGCCGGTGGTGGTCATCGCCGCCACGCGGTGTTTTTTGTTCGGCTTGCGGCCTTTCACCAGCGCCGGCAGTTCGAACAGCGCTTCCAGCGTATCGACGCGCAGCATCGCATGGGCCTTGAAGAAGGCATCCACCGCTTCATCGGTGCCGGCCATCGCGCCGGTGTGTGAAGCGGCGAGGTCCTGTCCCACTTCCGAGCGGCCGAGCTTGTAGACGATCACCGGCTTGTTGGCGTCATAGGCGCGGCGTGCGGCATCCGCCAGATGTTTGGCGTCGCGGATGGTTTCCATGAACAGCAGGATCGCGTCGGTATGCGGATCATCGACCAGCAGACCGGCCAGTTCACCGACGCCGAGGTCGGCTTCGTTGCCGACTGAAATCAGTTTCGAGAAGCCGACGCCGCGCCCGAGGCCGCGCGACATCAGACCGCCCATCATGCTGCCGGACTGCGACACAATCGCCAGGCCGCCGGGGGTGATGTCGAGTTTTTCCAGCACGGCGTTGACCGACAGCGCGAGATGGGTCTGCGTGCTCATCAGGCCGATGCAGTTGGGGCCGACAAGCCGCGTATTGCTGCCGCGGATGATCTCGTTCAGTTCCAGCTGCTTGATGCGACCTTCCGCGCCGGTTTCAGCGAAGCCGTCGCTATACACCGTGACCACAGGGATTTTTTTCGCAACGCATTGCTTCACCGCTTCCGGCACAGCCTTGGCCGGGACCATCACAAAAGCATGGTCGACTTCGCCGGGGATGGAGGTGACATCCGGATAAGCCTTGTCACCGAAAATCTCCGCACGTGCCGGGTTCACCGGAATCAGCTGGCCCTGGTAGCCGTGGCGCTTGAGATAACGCTGCGGGCGTGAAGTGTTTTTCTTTTCGTCGCTCGACGCGCCGATCAGCGCGATGGAGCGGGGATCAAATACGGCTTGATAGAGTTTGTTGTTGGACATGGCGCAATAAAAATTGCCGCGCACGGGGCGCGGCAGGGTTGTCGGTCAGATCAGGCCTTGGGCGGGCGCTGTGAGAAGCTGCGCTCGAAAATGCCTTCGGCAATGCGGTTTTTCAGAATTTCGATCGAGCCGCCGGCAATCATCCAGCCGCGGCATTTGCGGAAGCAGTATTCCACCAGCGATTCATCGGTATAACCCATGCCGCCCATGATCTGCATCGCTTCATTGCAGATGTCGAAGCCGGCCTGGTTGCAGAAGGCCTTGGCTATCGCGGTGTCATCGGCCGAGGGAATTCCGTTGTCGGCATTTACGGCGGCCCGATACAGCAGCAACTGGCCGGCATCGAGCTTCATCTTCATGTCGGCGAATTTCCACTGCAGGCCCTGGAATTCGCACAACAGGCGTCCGAACTGTTTGCGCTGCAGCGCCCATTCGCGGGCGATGTTGTAGGCGTAACGGCCGAAAGCCAGCGAACGTGCGGTGTTGCCGATGCGCTCGACGTTGAAGCCGGCGATCTGCTTCTTGAAGCCGCCTTCTTTCAGCATGACGTTTTCGGGGCCGACATAGACGTTGTCGAGATAGGTCTGCACCCACTCTTCACCGTTGAGAAATTTCGACGGTGCGCCTTGCTTGAATCCTTCCGCATCCCGCGGGATCAGCACCGAGCCGATGCCGCCGACGCCGGGACCGAAACGCACATAGGTCAACATCACGTCGGCGTACGACGCATGCGTCTGGAATACTTTCACACCGTTGATGCGATAACCCTCGCCGTCCGGTGTTGCGCTGGTTTTGAGATCAGTGACGGCCGAACCCGCTTCCGGTTCGGTCATGCCGACGGTGATCACCGATTCACCGGCGAGAATCTTGTCGAGATAACGTTTTTTCTGGTCCGGCGTGCCGTATTCGGCAAGCACCCGAACCGGGCCGAAGTTGCCGGCCTGGATCACGTCGGCGCTGCGCGGGCAGATCGACGCGATGGTTTCGATGGCGATGATCGCGTCCATCAGCGAGCCGCCCTGGCCGCCGTCTTCTTCCTTCATGGTGATGCCCATCAGGCCCTGTTCGGCCATCAGCTTGGCGACATCCCAGGGATGTTCTTCCTGATGCGCGCGCTTCAGCGCACCGTCGCGCAGATGGCGCTCGGCAAATCCGCGCACGGCGTCGCGGAACTGTTCCTGTTCGGGGGTAAAGTGAAAATCCATGATCTGAAATCGCAGGTTGGGGAAACCCCGATTTTACCGCCCGGCGCCCTGTGAGTCAGTACACCGGGGCGAATCCGTATCATGGAAAAATGCAACAAATATGAAACCGCTTGCACGGTTTTTGGCCGCTCAGGCTCAGGGATACATCGCCCAGCCGGTGCGGTTGGTCTCCGCGCGGAAGAAATGGCCCTGCGTGGTGGTGACAAACAGCGTTTTCATGTCCGGACCGCCGAAACAGCAGTTGGTCGGACGGATTGCGGGAACCGGATGTGTTTCAAGTACGCGGCCGGTCGGCGAGAACACATAAATCATCGGTCCGGCGCCGGCGACTTCCCAGCCCGCAGTCGCGACGATGTTGCCGTCCCTATCCAGCGTCATGCCGTCGATGCCGCGATGGATGTCGCGATAGTCCTCACCCCAGGTAAACAGCGTCTTGTAGGGGCCAAGGCTGCCGTCATCGCGAATCGGGTAAGCGCGCAGTTCGCGCGTGATACCGGCGGTGAAACTGCTTTCGGCGACATACAGCGTGCTCTGGTCCTGCGACACCAGGATGCCGTTGGGCTGCGTAGTATCGAAGACGACGCGGGTGATCGAATACGTGCCGTCCTTCTGCGGATCGAGGCGGTAAACCGAACGGTCTTCCAGTTCCTGCTTTTCCGTCTTGTCGACGTTGCCGTCGTTCCAGGGATTGGTGAACCAGATGCGGCCCTTGCGATCAATCGCGAGGTCGTTCGGCGTATTGAGGCGCTTGCCTTCGAATTTGTCGGCAATCACCACGTTTTTGCCGTCGGGATCAAAGCGCATCACGCTGCGTCCACCCTGGCAACAGCCGAACAGCCGGCCCTCGGCATCGAAGGCCAGTCCGTTGACGCGGTCCAGTCCGGTGCGCCACGGCGTAATCGCGTTGGTCTTCGGATCGAAGCGGAAAATCGTGTTGGCGTGAATATGGGTGAAATACAGGTATTCACCATCCCACACCGGGCCTTCGGTAATCGGCAGCCCGTCCGGCTTTTTCAGCAGCTCGAATGTCCACGACATCAGTGTTCTCCCCCGTCCAACCGTCCCATATTCCCTCTCCCTCGTCAGAAGGAGAGGGTGGTCTTCAAACGATCAGGCCGTCAGCAGAGTGCGCAGCTTGGTGACGTTGCCGACTTTTTCGAGACTCCACACCGCATCGCAAAGCTTGCGGGAGCGTGAAGCGCCGAGGATCGGCGCCATCAGGTGGTAACACTTCTCGTCGACCTGGGCGCGTGTCATCGGATTCTGCGCCGTGCCAAGCACCGCCTTGACGTGTTTGCGCAGCATGCGGCCGTCTTTCAGTTTGAGCTCGAGGATGCCCTGGCGTGACGGCATCGCTGCGGTCAGTGCATCGTCGCCGTAGAGCGTAATGCGATTGCGCAGATCGAGTACTTTCTTGTCGGTCATGCGCTTTTCGTCGTGCGAGGACTTGAAGGTGACGATGCCGTCAATCAGCATCACCGCGCACATATGCTGCATGCAGATGTCGGGCATGTTGCGGTTGTCCGTGGTGTTTGCGGCCTGGTGGGCGACGCGAATGACCAGCTTGTCGACGTCGGCGGCTTTGATGCCGTGGTCGCGGATCAGTTCGAGCAGGCCGTCAAGCGGCGCCTGGATCGGCGAGCCGACCGACCAGCGCTTGATGTTGGTGTTCATGATCTCGTAGACCTTGCCCAGATCCTTGATCAGGCGTTGCGGCTGCGGTGCCTTGCCGATGCGGCGGGTCTCGTCATAGGCGACATAGAAATTGCGCTCGCCCGAGAACACGTCTTCCACCGCGGTGAAACCGGAGGCGACCATGGATGCCGCCGCGGTGCCGTTGCGTGCGGGCATGCCGCCGAAGTCGAAGGCTTTTTCGATGTGTTCTTCATCGCGCATCCAGCAGGAAATGCCCGAACACTGCTGCGCGGTGTACGACAGCGCATGGCGCATGCCGTTGTAATCCAGTCCGGCGAGCAGCGAGGCTGCAGCGGCCGCACCAAAGCTGGGGCCGAAGCTGTGCGTGGAATGGCCGGCCTGACGGAAATCATAGGGATGCAGCGACAGATTGATGCGCGCGCAGAGGTCATAACCCAGCGCGACGGCGCGCAGCAGTTGCGTGCCGTTGGTCTTTTCACGTTCGCCCATCGCCATCGCGGCGGGAACAATGGCGCAGCCCGGATGCGACAGCGACGGTGCGTGCGAATCATCGGTTTCGTCGGCGTGCGCAAGCATGCCGTTGATGTGAGCGGCCTGCTCGGCATTGGTGACGATCTTTGAGCCGATCACCAGCGCCTGCGGCGCGCCGCCGAGGGTTTTGGCATAGGCAATCGCCTTGGTACCCGGCAGCAGACGCGAACCGGAAACCATCGCGGCAATGGTGTCGAGCAGATGGTGCTTGGTTTTTTCCGCGACTGCTTTGGGCAGCGGCTTTTTCGCGGCACCGGCCATGTAGGTGGCCAGTGTCTTCATCAGCGGCGACACGGTTGTTTTGGAATTGCTTTTCGATTTCTTGCTCATGGCATCAGTACTCCGCCGTTGACGTGAATGGATTGACCGGTGATGTAACGCGCGTCGGGTCCGCACAGCATGCGAACCATCGCCGCGATTTCCTGGGGCTGGCCGCGACGGCCGACCAGCGGCAGCGTCTTGCGGAAATCCGGGCGCTCCGGCGCACCGGGCAGGCCGCGCACGGTGTCGATCGGCCCCGGCACCACGCAGTTCACCGTGATGTTGTATTCAGCGAGGTCGTTGGCCACGGCCTTGGTCATCGCGGCAAGACCGCCTTTGGCGGCAACCACGTGCGAGCGGTGCAAGGCACCTTTGTGGCCGGTCAGGCCGCCGGTGTAAATCAGCGTGCCGCCACCCGACTTGATCAGGTGCGGCAGCGCCGCCTGCGATACCAGGAAGGCGCCGTCGAGCACCGTCGAGATCACACGCTTCCATTCTTCAAAGGAAATTTTTTCAAAAGGCGTTTCGGCGCGGATCGCGGCGTTGCTGACCACCATGTCGATGCGGCCGAACTGCTTGATGGTTTCATCCACCAGATGTTTAACCGAATCCGGGTCGGTGACGTCGCCCATGCACAGCGCGGCCTTGCCGCCGGCCTTCTCGATCATCGCCACGGTTTCCTCGCCGGCTTCGCGCGAAGTGTTGGCGTTGATCATCACCTTAGCGCCGCCCGCCGCGAGTGATCGCGAAATGGCGCGGCCGATATTGCGCGCGCCGCCGGTAATCAGCGCGACCTTGCCGGCG
>JBIIZE010000054.1:0-8857 GCA_044346435.1 Burkholderiales bacterium | reverse complement strand
AAATATCAGTCGGCTTCAAAAAAGGCTCCTGCTGCGGTGATCGCCACAATTCTTTGTTTTTATTCGCCTATTCGGACCTCTGGGGGGCGTGCCCAAAAGTGCCGAAAGTCTACCCTTTTGGCAGGGGAAAAAAAAGCAAAAAACACCGGGGTTTGCCGCAGATCAATACCCCTGCAAACGACGCGGACAGAAGGGGGATTGCCGGGCGGGAAACGACCGCCCCGGAGGGCGGTCGTTGCGGGGTCAGGATTCTGCGGTTTTACCGTCAATCACGCGCAGCGAAGGCCGGTGTGCCGGCGCCCGCAATTGATGCTTGTCAGCGAACAGCAGGCACTGCGGGCCGATGTCCTCAATGGTGTTGCAGCCCAGCAGGGCCATGTTGCGGTGGATTTCGTCACGGTAAATCTCCAGGGCGCGTGCCGCGCCGGCCTCGCCGCCGGCGGCCACGCCATACAGCGTTGAGCGGCCGACCATCACGGCGTTCGCGCCTAGCGCCAGCGCCTTGACCACGTCGCTGCCGCGGCGGATGCCGCTGTCCATGAAAATGGTGGTGCGTTTGCCCACCGCGTCGACGATCTCCGGCAGCACTTCGATCGGCGAAGCAATGCCGTCGAGGTTGCGGCCGCCGTGGTTGGACACGTCGATGCCGTCTGCGCCGTGATCGACCGCAGTGATTGCATCCTGCGGGTCGAGGATGCCCTTGACGATCAGCTTGCCCGGCCAGATCTTGCGCAGCGCATCAAGATCCGCCCAGCTGATCGAGTCGGTACGAAGGCTCGCGCGTCCGGGCGGGCCCTTGGTCATTTTTGCCTTGGCGGCTTCGGGGTAGTTGGCATACATCGGCATGCCGGTGGTCATCAGGTAGCGTGCCATTACGCCCATCAGCCAGCGCGGATGGGTGGCCATGTCCCACATATTGCGGGCGTTGAAGCTGAACGGCAGCGTGAAGCCGTTGCGCAGGTTGTATTCGCGGTTGCCAGAGGACACACCGTCAACAGTGACTACCAGCGTTTTATATCCCGCAGCCTTGGCGCGGTTGACCAGTTCGTGTGACATCGAACGATCCGGCCACAGATAGAGCTGGAACCACAAGTCACCGCCGGCCTCGTCGGCGACACGTTCCATCGCCGTGATCGAGCCGGTGGCCAGTGTGAAGGGGATACCGGCCGCGCGTGCAGCCTTGGCCAGCTTGATCTCGCCTTCGTGCCACAGCAGGCCGGCGACGCCTGTGGGCGCGATCACCAGCGGCATCTTGTATTTGGTGCCGAATATGGTGGTTTCCTGGGTGCGCTTGGACACATCAACGAAGGTGCGGGTGCGGAAGCGGATGCGGTCGAATACCGCGCGGTTGTTGCGCAGCGCCACCTCGTCTTCGGTGCCGCGGTCGACGAACTCGAAAAAGCCTTTGGGCACGCGCTTGATCGCGATTTTGCGCAGGTCGAATATGTTGTAGGCCTTCAGGTTGTCGCTCATGGATGTTGCTCCTGGATGATCAGTTGCGTTTGAAGTCGTGCAGGGATTTTGCCAGAGTACCGTCCGCCCGTTTCAGCACGCGCGTCGCTGCCCGGGTATTGCCGAAGGTCGGCACGTATTGCGAGTGTTTGCCGGCGCCGCCGGTGACGATGATCATCAGGTCTTCCGGTTTTGCGAACATGCGCACCGGTGCGTCCAGCGGTGCGTCGGCGTACTGGGCTGCCAGCTTGCGGCGGAAGCGCCGTTCGATGGTGTCTTTCGAAAACCGCGAGAGCGGCAGTGTGGCGTGCTCGAACAGCCATTGGCGGACATCGGCTTTGCTCATGCCGTCATTGGCCACGGTGGCGGCATGTTCGGGGCCGAAGGCGAGCAGGGGCTGACCGGGATAGTAGGGATTGTTGGAGCCTGTGATGGTCATGGTGCCCGCAACCATCGTCAATATGCCTTCGGCGTTGAGGCTTTCATGGTCGTTGACGTTATGCGGGCCTTCGGCCGCAATCACCGTGACGGCGCTGGACTCGCGCGGAAAACCCAGTTCAACATGCAGCGGGTCCCAGGGGCTCTGCTCCTCGTTTTCGGCGACGCAAAAGGTGAATTTGGCCGGCGTGCCGGTTGTGGCCATGTCGCCGGTGCCCGGAATCGCGGCGCCGATGTTGACCAGCGCCAGCCGCACCGCGCGGCCGATCACCGCATTGGCGCGGAAGTAGTTGCCCATCGCATTCTGGCCGGCATTGAGTCCGGCTTCTCTGGCGGCAGGTCCGTTGAAAATCAGCATCGGCGTGCAGGGATGCGTCGTGGCCTGGGTACCGTAAAGGTTGTACTGCTCGTCAGCCAGCGCTTCCAGCGCCAGCAGCACCAGCGGGAAATGTTCCGGTTTGCAGCCGGCCATTACCGCGTTGGCGGCGATGCGCACCGGCGTCGCGGCACCGAAACGCGGTGGGATGTTCAGCACCGGCTTGTCGAGGTCGCGGTCGCAGTAAGCGAGCATGCGTTCAACGCGCTCGGCAGTGGGCGGAATGACCGGCAGTCCGTCGCTCCAGCCCTTGCTGCACATCAGTTCAAAGACGGCCTCGGGGTCATCATCGCAGGCTACCAGCGCACCGGGTTTCTGTTTCAGTGTGTCGAGTAGGCTCATGCCTGCTTTTCCTTGATCGCCTTGATGGCGCGGATCAGCTGCGGCAGCGCCACGTCGGCACGTTCGCGTACCTTTTCCATGCTCAGCCCGCCCAGCGGATGTTTGATTTCCAGCAGCGGCAGGTCGGGCACACCAAAGACCTTGGCCTGCGCGCTGCCCAGTTTCATGAACGTATCGGAACAGATCACTGCGGTGATCAAGCCGCGTTTTCTCAGTTGCGCCATGTCGTGGACACTCCACGACGTGCACGACCCTCAATCGGCCATGGCACTGACAACGAGGTCGGCCTCCTTTGCCAGCTTGTCGAGGATGTCTTCAGCGGCAGGGCGGCTGGAAGCGGCCTTGCGCGTCATCACCACCGAATCCACCTTGAATTCCTTTTTCACGCCTTCGATGATCATGTTCAGCAGATGATCGGCGTTGCCCTTGGTGTTATCGAGAATACCGAGGCGGATGCCGGACTCGCCGAGCTGGCGGTTGGCATCAAGCTGCGCGACGTTTTCGATCGGCGCGTCCGGCACTACGAGAAAAATCTGTCCCATTGCGGTCTCCAGTGAATCAGCGGTGTTGCGGGAAAACGAAGCGTTTCGTTTTCCGGTTAATTGACTTTGATGCCGGCGGCCTTGAACACCGGCGGCCATTTCTGCAGTTCCTTTTTGACGAATTCGGTGAACTGATCCGGGCCCAGCGCAACCGGATCGAAGCCGCTGGCTTCCATCTGCGCGTTGACGTCCGGCAGTTTGATGATGCGCGCCATTTCGCCATGCAGCCGGTCGATGATCGGCCGCGGGGTTTTCCCCGGGGCCAGTACGCCGTAATAACCCTCGACGGCATAACCGGGTAATCCGGCTTCAGCGACGGTCGGCACCTCGGGCAGGGCCTTGACGCGTGCGCCTGAACCGACCGCGATGGCACGCAGCCGGCCTGACTTGATGAAGGGGATTGCGGCGCCCGGAGCAGTCATCAGCATGTGCACCTGACCGCTGACCACGGCGGCAGTGGAGTCACCTGCGCCCTTGTACGGCACATGCACCATCTGAATGCCTGCCATATGCTTGAGCAGTTCGATCGACAGATGGCCGCCGGTGCCGGCGCCCGATGAGGCGTAGTTCAGATCACCGGGGCGCGATTTGGCCAGTGCGATCAGCTGCTTCACGGTTTTGACCGGCAGCGAGGGATGCACCACCAGCACGTTCGGCGAATAAGCCAGCAGCGTCACCCGCGCAAAATCGTTGAGCGTGTCGTAAGGCAGCGTCGCGTACAGGCTGGGATTGAGCGAATAACCGGTGGCGACGATCAGAATCGTATAGCCGTCGGGCGGCGCCTTGGCGACGATTTCCGAGCCGACGATGCCCGCCGCACCCGGGCGCAGATCGACGATGACCTGTTGCCCCCAGTTCTGCGTCATCTTGGCGCCGAACAGACGCGCCAACTGATCGTTGCCGCCGCCGGCCGAGGAAGGCACTACCCAGCGGATCGGTTTCGATGGAAAGGTTTGCGCCAGCGACGCGGAAGCGGCAAAAGCCAGCGCCGTGGCGATGGTCAGGACGAGCTTCAAAGGGTGTTCCTTAATGTGGACGTTTGATGCAGTGGAATACGCGATGCTAACGCCTGGGTGCAGGGGCGGCAACTGCGAAGAAGGCGTGAATACCCTGAACGGGAGCCCGTCCACAATACGTTACAACAACGGGATCAGCGATACAGCCAGTCGGAAACCAAGCGGGTGTAGCGCGGCATGATTGCGTAAACCATCAGCCAGACGATGATGGCGGCGACCAGAAAACGGCTGATGAACAGATTACCCAGCAGCGGCATCGCCTCGATCGCCGGTGAAAGCCCGGCCGGCACCAGCAGCGTCAGCGGGTAGATCGCCGAAAAGGTGATCAGGAACTGCTTGAAACGGTTGGGTGCGCGCACGCCCGGCGGCGTGAACCAGAAATCCAGTCCGGATTTGATTTCGATGCGGTCGCCGCCTTCGAGGATGGGTTCGACCTTGCGCACATAGTTGCGGCGGGTATCGGATTCCACCCAGGCCTGCAGGTGATCGTATTGATCAAAGCGGATGATGATGGTGTATTGACCGGCCGCATCCAGCGGGCGGATGACGTTGGTGCCGAGATGGCCGGGGTAACGCTCGGCCTCACGCCCGATATCGCGCAGCCACTGCTCATACTGTTCCCGGTGCGTGGCGTGCACCTTGTGCTGGATGATGAAGGTGACGATGTCGTCGGGATTGACGGCCATGTCCGCGCGCGTGCCGGGTGTTTATTTTTTCGGTACGTAGAGATCGGTGATCGAACCTTCGGCCATTTCCGCAGCAAAGAACAGCGTTTCCGAGAGTGTTGGATGCGGATGGATGGTGAGGCCGATGTCGTGCGAATCGGCGCCCATTTCCAGCGCGAGCACGGCTTCAGCAATCAACTCGCCGGCATTGACGCCGGTCATCGCGGCACCGATCAGGCGGCGCGTTTTTTTGTCGAACAGCGCCTTGGTCATGCCTTCGTCGCGGCCGGTGGCCAGTGCGCGGCCGCTGGCGGCCCACGGGAACACCGCCTTGTCGTATTCGATGCCCTGGGCCTGCGCCTGGGTTTCGGTGAGACCCATCCAGGCGATTTCCGGATCGGTATAGGCGACCGACGGAATCGTGCGGGCGTCGAAGAAGGCCTTGTGACCGGCGATGACTTCAGCGGCGATCTTGGCTTCGTAAGTGGCCTTGTGCGCAAGCATCGGTTCGCCGCAGACGTCGCCGATGGCGTAGATATGCGGCACGTTGGTACGCTGCTGTTTGTCGACCGGGATATAGCCGCGCTCGTTGACGGTCACGCCGGCGGCATCGGCCTTGATGTCGCGGCCATTGGGCCGGCGGCCCACCGCCATCAGTGCGGCATCAAAGATATCCGTCGTGGTTTTTCCGTCAGTGCTTTCGAAGGTGACCTTGAGGCCATCCTTCTGCGCTTCAATTTTCGCGACCTTGGTTTTGAGCAGGATTTTTTCGTAGCGCTTCTCGATGCGTTTGGCCAGCGGGCGCACCACGTCTTTGTCGGCACCGGGGATCAGGCCGTCCATCAGTTCGACCACGGTGATTTTCGAGCCCAGTGCGTCATACACGGTGGCCATTTCCAGGCCGATGATGCCGCCGCCGATGATCAGCATGCGTTTCGGCACCGTCGCCAGTTTCAGTGCACCCGTCGAATCAATGATGCGCGGATCGTCATACGGGAATCCCGGAATTTTTGCGACCGAGGAGCCGGCGGCGATGATGCAGCTGTCGAAAGAAACAGTTTTCACACCGTCAGCGGTTTCCACGCGGATGGTGTTGGACGAGGCGAATTCGCCGCGGCCGGTAATGACCTGCACCTTGCGCTGTTTGGCGAGACCCGTCAGGCCCTTGGTCAGCTTGCCCAGCACACCGTCTTTCCAGGCGCGCAGTTTGTCGATTTCGATTTTGGGTTTGCCGAAGGTGATGCCGGCATGCGCGGCTTCATCGGCTTCGGTGATGACCTTGGCCATGTGCAGCAGTGCTTTTGACGGAATGCAGCCGACGTTGAGGCAGACGCCGCCGAGTGTCGGATAACGTTCGATCAGAACGACCTTCTTGCCGAGGTCGGCGGCACGGAAGGCCGCGGTGTAGCCGCCGGGGCCGGCGCCGAGTACGAGCACTTCGGCGTGGATGTCGGCCTTGATGTCCGATTTCACCGCTGCTGCGGGCACGGCGACCGGTGCAGGCGTTGCGGGTTTTGCCGCCGCAGGCGCAGGAGCCGCTGCCGCTTGTGTGGCAGGAGCGGCAGGAGCGGCAGCGCCGGTGGATTCGAGCGTCAGGATCAGTGAACCCATCGACACCTTGTCGCCGGGTTTGAGGCTGATGGTTTTGACGATGCCGGCGGAAGGCGCGGGAATGTCCATCGTCGCCTTGTCGGACTCCAGCGTGACCAGCGGATCTTCCTTGTTCACGGTGTCGCCGGGTTTCACCAGCACTTCGATGACCGGGATGCTCTTGAAATCACCGATATCCGGGACTTTGACTTCGACCGTTTGGCTCATGTCTAAAACTCTTTTAAAAACAGATATTTATGAATCACCCCGAAGGGCGGTGTCTAATCAGCCACGGATCTGGCCGTCCCCGAACACGACGTATTTCAGCGAAGTCAGGCCTTCCAGTCCGACCGGACCCCGTGCATGCAGTTTGTCGGTGGAGATGCCGATTTCCGCGCCGAGACCGAACTCGTAACCGTCGGCGAAGCGCGTCGAGGCATTGACCATCACCGAACTCGAATCGACTTCGCGCAGGAAACGCCGCGCGCGGGTGATGTCTTCGGTGACGATGGCGTCGGTGTGCTGCGAGCCGTAACGCGCGATGTGATCAATCGCCGCATCCAGTCCGTCGACGATGCGGATCGACAGGATCGCGTCGAGGTATTCGGTATGCCAGTCTTCTTCAGTCGCGGCTTTCATGCCGGACACCAGCGCGCGCGAAGCATCATCGCCGCGCAGTTCAATTTTTTTGTCCGCATAGATCTTGCACAGCGGCGGCAGGATTTTTGCCGCGATGTCGCGCGCGACCAGCAGCGTTTCCATGGTGTTGCAGGTGCCGAGGCGCTGGGTCTTGGCGTTGTCGGCGATGCGCAGCGCCTTGTCGAAATCCGCCTTGTCGTCGATATAGACATGGCAGACGCCGTGCAGATGCTTGATCATCGGAATGCGCGATTCGCGCATCAGCCGCTCGATCAGTCCCTTGCCGCCGCGCGGCACGATGACGTCGACATAGTCCTGCATCGTGATCAGTTCGCCGACTGCAGCACGATCCGCCGTCGAGATGACCTGCACCGCGGTTTCCGGCAGGCCTGCCGCTTTTAATCCGGCCTGCACGCAGGCGGCGATGGCCTGATTCGAATGCAGCGCTTCCGAGCCGCCGCGCAGGATCGCGGCGTTGCCGGATTTCAGGCAAAGCCCTGCTGCATCCGCCGTCACATTCGGACGCGATTCATAAATGATGCCGATGACGCCCAGCGGCACACGCATCTGACCGACCTGGATGCCGGACGGGCGGTATTTCAGTCCGCTGATCTCGCCGATCGGGTCCGGCAGCGCGGCGATCTGGCGCAGGCCGTCAGCCATCGAGGCGATGGTTTTGGATGTCAGCGTCAGCCGGTCGACCGATGCGGCATCAAGGCCCTTGGTTTTGGCGGCCTCGACATCGCGGGCGTTTTCGCGCAGCAGCGTCGCGGCCGACTGCTCGATCGCATCGGCCATGGCCAGCAGCGCCTTGTTTTTGGCGCCGGTATCGGCGACCGCCATCGCGCGCGATGCGGCGCGCGCGGCTTTGCCGACGGTGATCATGTAGGTTTGTACATCCATGGGATGGATTCTAGCAGGTGAGGGGGTGCTTTTTTGCGTGCGTGCTGCGGCAAAAAACAATGAAACTTCGCCAGCGCAGGCTTGGCGAACTTGCGTTTGATCTATGAAATCAAATCAGAAAAGCGCTGGATGGGCCGCAAATGCCGCATTGCTGGTGCGCCGCGGCGCCTGCGCTTTGACCGTTCCCGGATTATTCCGCGCAAACCGCAGTGCCAGTTGCAGCAGTTCATCCCAGACGTCGCCGCGTACAAGACCTTTGGCCATGCGATCGATGACCGCGGCGTGGCGCAGCGCTTCGGTGACCTGGCCCAGTGTGAAACGGCGCAGGTTGTTCTGCATCGCGTTCTGGTGCGAGGGGCCCCAGATGCGTGCTTCGCGCATCATCATCGATGCCGGCTTGCCGCCGTTGACGCCGGTGATGATTTTGCCAATGGCGCGGATTTCCTCGGACAGCGACCACAGCACCAGAGGCGCCGCGGTGCCTTCGCCCTGCAGGCCGTCGAGCACGCGCGCGACGCGCAGCGGATCGCCTTCGAGCATGATTTCGCCGAGGTTGAACACGTCGTAACGGGCGACATCCAGCACTGCTTCGCGCACCTGATCGAAAGTGATCGTGCCTTGCGGGAACAGCAGCGCGAGTTTCTGTACTTCCTGGTAGGCCGCGAGCAGGTTGCCTTCGACGCGATCCGCAATGAAGTCCAGCGTCTCGGTATCCGCTTCCTGTTGCTGCAGGCCGAGCCGGCCGGCGATCCATTGCGGCAGGGCGCGGCGCAGCACGGGTTTGGCTTCGACACCGACGCCTGCCCGCTCCAGTGCTTCGAACCAGGCGGCTTTCTGGCCGCGCCAGTCAAGATCGGGCACGTAAATGAGGGTGACAGTATCGGGCGGCAGCGA
>JBIIZE010000053.1:0-8861 GCA_044346435.1 Burkholderiales bacterium | reverse complement strand
GACAACCACCGAAGGCACCTCGTTGTGCGCGAGAATTTTCAGCAGGTCGTGTCCGATACCGGGCTCGTTGTAATTCACATAGCAGGTCGAGAAAATCGCAACCTTGCCCGGGGTTTGCTGGCCGTCCCTGACCGGAAATGAAGCATCCGGCCGGGCCGTCGAGCGGAATTTTGCACTGTCGTATTCGGGCAGCACACGATCCTTGTGAATGCCGAGAACGCTGTCCATTACCTTGCGCACCGGCGCCGACTTGTTGGCCGCATTGACCATCTGCACAACCACGGGAATGGACGCGAGTTTGCCCAGCGCATCCGTGCTGGAAAGCAGCTTGTCGCGGAAGCTGGCGCCACCCTTGCGGAATTTCACCGCCTTGGCGCGCAGCATCAGATGCGGGAAATCCAGATTCCACTCATGCGGCGGCACGTACGGGCATTTGGTCATGTAACACATGTCGCAGAGGTAACAGCGATCGATGACCTCCCAGTAATCCTTCTTGGGTATACCGTCGACTTCCAGCGTCGGACTTTCATCGACAAGGTCAAACAATTTGGGGAATGCCGTGCACAGATTCACGCAACGCCGGCAGCCATGACAGATATCGAAAACCCGTTCGAGTTCCTTGTCGAGTTTCTCCTCGTTGTAGAAATCGTCGGATTTCCAGTCCAGCGGATGCCGGGTCGGGGCCTCAAGACTACCTTCGCGTGCGGTCATGGTCGGATGTGTGGCTCAATGGGTTGCTCTGAAAAGAAAGAGGCGCACACGCGCCTCTTTCCCTGCTTGATGCGCGTTACGGATCAGTCAGCCAATGCGTCCAGAGCTTTCTGGAAACGGTTGGCGTGCGAGCGCTCGGCTTTCGCCAGTGTCTCGAACCAGTCAGCGATTTCGCCGAAACCTTCGTCACGCGCGGTTTTTGCCATGCCCGGATACATGTCGGTGTATTCGTGAGTCTCGCCGGCAATCGACGCCTTCAGGTTGTCGCGGGTACGGCCGATGGGCAGATCAGTCGCGGGGTCGCCGCAGGCTTCCATGTACTCGAGGTGGCCGTGCGCGTGGCCGGTTTCGCCTTCAGCAGTCGAGCGGAATACCGCTGCCACATCATTCTGGCCTTCCACATCGGCTTTGGCTGCGAAGTAGAGATAACGACGGTTGGCTTGTGATTCGCCGGCAAAAGCGGCTTTCAGATTGCCATGGGTCTTAGAATTCTTGAGCTGCATAAAAACTCCTTTAAAAACAATAGGTTACTTAAATGCCCTACACTGATTATGTGTTGGGGAACAACCTACCACACAGACTTTTAGACTAAATCTAATCTGTAAATGGAGTGTAATTCGAACCTCGTCGCAGAGTCAACAATAGGGCGGAGATATTCGACCAGACGATACCGCGCTCAGTGCCCGAGGCTGGCTTCAATATCTGCAAAGGTACGGGCAACCGCATCCGTGGTGATGGCGATACCCAGTTGGCGGGCAATCTGCGTCGCTGAAAAAACCCCGCGAACACGCTGCCGACCTTTGGCATCGTGGTCCACGACCAATGTGTGCTGGCGACCAGCCGCTTTCAGCGTAGCGACAATGTGGCCGACTGTAGCCGCCTCGACATCACGGATGTCCAGCGCCTCCAGTGACGCCCGTGGCGTCATGATGTCGCGGACCTCGACCTCACTGCGATGCACCCCCTGCTGCACCGCCGTCTTGACCGGTTTTTCACCGAGTACGTCATTGGCCGTGACAAGGCCATGCACTTTGCGATCAGCATCCACAACCAGCAACAGTCGCACACCGCGCTGGATCATGCGGCGATGCGCCTCATCCACTGTATCGCCAGGGAGAATGATGACTGCGGTAACTTTATTGAAATCTGTCATCACGTCGACAGCTGCGCTGTCGATGCGCACGCGCTCAAGAACCGCCTGGGTCGGTTGCGCGTAGCCGCTGTCCAACTGCAGGGCAACAGGTTTGATTGCCGAATAGTCGCGCACCATTTCCGCCTCCGTTCTCTTCGAGAAACTTCGTTCGGAACCGTTGCCTTACCGGCCTTGCCGTAATTCTGATCTTGAGTGGGAACTACACGCCTAGCAGAGGCGCGCGCTGACGCTTGCGCTGATCCTGCCGTTTGACCAGAAACCGGGACAACTCGTTCAGCGCCTGCTCATAAACCGCGCGCTTGAATTCGATGACATCCTGCGTCGGCGCCCAGTAATCGTGCCAGCGCCAGGCGTCAAACTCCGGCTTTTCGGATGCGCGCAGGCAGACGTCACAATCGCGTCCGACCAACCGCAGCAGAAACCAGATCTGCTTCTGCCCGCGATAATTCCCGCGCCATTCCCGGCGCAGCCAGCGTTCCGGCACCTCGTAACGCAGCCAGTCCCGCGTACGGCCCAGCACTTCCACATGCTCGGGCTTCAACCCAACCTCTTCGTGCAATTCGCGGTACATCGCGGCTTCCGGGCGCTCACCGCCTTTGATCCCGCCCTGCGGAAACTGCCACGAATGCTCGCGTACCCGCTTACCCCAGAAAACCTCGTTTTTCCAATTGCACAAAACGATCCCGACGTTGGGGCGATAGCCATCTCTGTCGATCATGGTCATCCCCGAATGCGTTTAACATATGGAACTGATTTTTTCACAAATCCCCCGGCATTGAAAGCCCGGAACATGATCTGTTTTCAGGGATAAAGCTGTTCGTCATCGCGCCTGTTCATGTCATGAAAACCGGCCACGAACTGGGAAAACTCAAGGCCGCCGTAACGCGGCTCCAATTCGGCCGCGCGTAACCGCAAATCCGCCCAGCGCTGCGGGCCAGGGGCGTCGCGAAAACCAAACGCGATCACATTGCCCAGCTTGCGCGCCTTCAGGCACAAGGTGCCCCCCGGAAACGCCTCCTCGATCCGCTTGAGCACGTCATTAAACTCGCGGTCTCCGCCCCACAGGTTGACCACCAGCATGCCCCCCGGATTCAGCCGTTCGCGGCAATCGGCATAAAACTCCCGGGTTGCCAGGGCCTCGACATGGGATTCCGCGTCGTATCCATCCACCATGATGAGGTCGGCTTCGATGTCGTCGCGGGCCATGTATTCGGCGCCATCACCAACAATGACCTCAAACTGCACGTCGTCCGCAGGCACCAGGAAACACTGTCGGGCTATCGCTACGACCTGGGGATCAATCTCCAGCACCCGCACCCGCGCCGCCGGAATGTAATGGCGCACGAACTTCGCCACCGACCCGCCGCCCAGACCGACCATCAGCACATCCCGCGGCTCAGGCTGGAACAACAGGCAGGCCATCATCGAACGGGTGTAAGACAGTTCCAGGTCGTTGGGCCGTGCAATGCGCATCGAACTCTGCACGGTGTCGCTGCCGATGTGCAGCGAACGCACGCCATATTTCTCGCTGACGTAAACGGTCTTGGCGTCTTCTGCGGGCTTGCGCAGGCGCCATTTCGGTACAAATCGCATCGTGTTTCCGGGGGAAGGTTGCTCTAGTGTCCTGTAGAATAAGGCCTTTTCCCGATCTGGAACAGGCATGCGCGTTACGCAATTTCTCATCTCCACGCTGAAGGAAGCCCCTTCCGAAGCCGAAGTCGTCAGCCACAAGCTCATGCTGCGCGCCGGGTTGATCAAACGCCTGACCAGCGGCGTCTACACCTGGATGCCGCTGGGCCTGCGCGTGCTGCGCAAGGTTGAAAACATCATCCGCGAGGAAATGAACCGCGGTGGCGCCATCGAACTGCTGATGCCGGCGGTGCAACCCGCTGAGTTGTGGCAGGAATCGACCCGCTGGGAGCAATACGGCCCCGAACTGCTGCGCATCAAGGACCGCCACCAGCGTGATTTCTGCTTCGGTCCGACACACGAAGAAGTGGTCTGCGACGTCGTTCGGCGCGAGATCAGAAGCTACCGGCAGCTGCCGCTGAACCTGTACCAGATCCAGACCAAATTCCGCGACGAGATCCGGCCGCGTTTCGGCGTGATGCGCGGTCGCGAGTTCCTGATGAAAGACGCCTACTCCTTTCACGTGAACTACGATGACCTGGTGCGCGAATACCGCAACATGCACGACACCTACAGCCGCATTTTCACCCGGCTGGGATTGAAATTCCGCGCCGTCGCCGCGGACACCGGTTCGATCGGCGGCACCGGATCGCATGAATTCCACGTACTCGCCGACTCCGGTGAAGATGCCATCGCCTACTGCCCGCAGTCGGACTATGCCGCCAACGTCGAACTGGCCGAAGCTGTCGCCCCGGCAACGCCGCGTCCGGCCGCTGCGCAAACCATGCAGAAAGTGCACACGCCCGGCGTCAAAACCATCGCCGAACTCAGCGCCTTTCTGAAGCTGCCGGCGGAACGCACCGTCAAAGCCGTCGTCGTTGACGGCGCCGACGGCAAACCCGTGCTGCTGCTGGTGCGCGGTGATCACGAGCTCAATATGATCAAGGCCGGCAAACTGGCGCAGGTGCAGCAACCGGTGACATTCGCCACGGCTGAAGCCATCCGAGCCGCATTCAAGGCAGACCCCGGTTCGCTAGGCCCCGTCGGATTCAGCGGCACGGTCATCGCCGACCGTGCTGTCGGCGTAATGGCGGATTTCGTCGTCGGCGCCAATGACAACGACCACCACCTGACCGGCGTGAACATCGGCCGTGACTTTGCAGAACCGGTTTTTGCCGACATCCGCAACGTGGTTAGCGGCGATGCTTCGCCAGATGGCAAAGGTGTTCTGGAAATCTGCCGCGGCATTGAAGTCGGCCACATCTTCCAGCTGCGCACCAAATACTCTAAGGCGCTCAACCTCGCCTTTCTCGACGAGACCGGCAAATCGCAGATCATGGAAATGGGTTGCTACGGCATCGGCGCGACCCGCGTCGTCGCCGCGGCGATCGAGCAGAACTACGACGAACGCGGCATTATTTTCCCGAAAGCCATTGCACCCTTTGATGTCGCCATCGTGCCCATCGGTTACGCCAAAAGCGCCCAGGTCCGGGAAGCAGCTGATCGCCTACATGACGCACTCACGGCGGCCGGCATCGACGTCATTCTCGACAATCGCGACGAACGCCCCGGCATCATGTTCGCCGACATGGAACTGATCGGCGTACCGCATCGCGTGGTCATCGGTGATCGCGGGCTAAAGGAAGGCCAGATCGAATACAAGGGCCGGCGCGATGCCGAAGCCCGCACCCTGCCGTTGATCGGTGCAGAAACATCATTAAAATCAATGATATGCGGAGATCCAGTACAGCACTGAGCACTGCACTGAGCGGCCTGCTGCTGCTGGCACCGCTCATCGCTCACAGCGGCGCACAGAAATACGAGCCGCTATCCGCGAGCGTGCAGGCCAGCCTGCACCGTGCGATTGCGGATCAGGCCGCGCCGATCGTCGCCTTCGATGACGAACAGGAAGCCCGCGCCTGGCTCGCCGCCATGTCATCACGGCTGGCCAAGAAAATGCCGGAACGGGTCGCACGCGAGGAATTCCTGCTGACGGTGCATTACGAAGCGCGCCGCGCGGGACTGGACCCGCAACTGGTGCTGGGCCTGATCCAGGTAGAAAGCGCATTCCGCAAATACGCGGTCTCCAGTGCCGGCGCCCGCGGCTATATGCAGGTCATGCCGTTCTGGGCCAAACTGATCGGCACCACCGAGCATAATCTGTTCAACCTGCGCACCAACCTGCGCTACGGCTGCACGATTCTGCGTCACTATATTGATATCGAGGGCGGCAACCTGTTCCGCGCGCTGGGCCGTTACAACGGCAGCCTGGGCAAACCCGATTATCCGAACATGGTGCTGCGCGCCTGGGACGGGAACTGGCGTTATACGCCGCCGGCCGGCGTGCGCACGACTCAATAGTTTTCCGGAAACATCCGATGCCCGAAATCCTCGTACTTTATTACAGCCATCACGGCGCAACCCGCGAAATGGCGCAACTGATTGCCCGCGGCGTCGAACAGGCCGGCGCTACGGCGCGTCTGCGTACAGTACCCCGGGTTTCAACAGTTGCCGAAGCGAGCGAACCTGACATTCCGCCCGATGGCGCGCCTTACGCAGAACTCAGCGACCTTCAGGAATGCGCCGGTCTTGCGCTCGGCTCACCGACACGCTTCGGCAATATGGCGGCGCCGATGAAATATTTCTGGGACGGCACGGCCAGCCTGTGGCTGAAAGGCGCGCTCGCCGGCAAACCGGCGGCGGTATTCACATCCACAGCCAGCCTGCACGGCGGACAGGAAACCACGCTGATCTCAATGATGCTGCCGCTGCTGCACCATGGCATGCTGATCGTCGGCCTGCCCTACTCCGCGCCGGAACTGCTGACGACGGCAACCGGCGGCACACCTTACGGCCCCAGCCACCACGCCGGTGCAGCCAGCGATCTGCCGGTTTCGGAACACGAACGCAAACTGTGCATCGCACTAGGCAAACGCCTCGCTGAAATCACTCTGAAGCTCGCGAAATGACCTGTTCGCGCGGCACCCATCTGGCAGCAGCTGGTGCGCTGTTGATGCTGATCCTGTTGTGTATCACCTGGGAGTTGTGGCTGGCGCCGTTGCGGCCAGGCGGCTCCTGGCTCGTGCTCAAGGTGCTGCCGTTGCTGTGGATCGCACCCGGCATCCTGCGAGGACGCCTTTACACCTTCCGCGTCTCAACCATGCTGATCCTGGCGTATTTTGCTGAAGGTACGGTCCGCGCCTATAGCGATACGGGATTGAGCGAAATGCTCGCGCTGGGGGAAATCGCGCTGACCAGCCTGTTTTTTGTACTGGCCATCGCCCATGTCCGGGCCAGCCGCGCCGTCAGATCCTGACGACGCGCAGTATCAACATCAGCGCCAGCGACAACACGATGCTGGTCGCCACCGGAAAATAAAAACGCCGGCCGCGGCGCTCAACGCTGACGTCACCGGGCAGGCGCCCCAATCCCATCTTCGCCAGCCAAGGGCCGGCGATACCGAGCGCAAACAACACCACTGCGAGTGTCACCAGCCACTTCAGCATGCCGGCCACCCGGTTTCGCGATGTTGTCGTTTGTTCAAAGCTGTGGGTTCAGCCGTTCAGTCTTGGCGCACAGTTTGTTAACGGCATTGATGTAGGCCTTGGCCGAGGCGACAACAATGTCGGTATCCGCGCCCTGGCCGTTAACGACACGCCCGTCTTTCGACAGGCGCACCGTAACCTCGCCCTGCGCGTCGGTGCCGGTGGTAATGGCATTCACTGAATAGAGCAGCAGTTCAGCCTTGCTGGTAACCAGTGCCTCAATGGCCTTGAATGCGGCATCAACCGGTCCGCTGCCTTCCGACTTGGAAGGCAATTCCTTGCCGTTGTCGGAAATGACGATGCGGGCGTAAGGCTGCTCACCGGTTTCCGAATGCGCAGTCAGCGATACCAGGTTGTAACGTTCGTTCTCGATATGCTCGAGGTTCTCTTCGCTGATCAGCGCGTGCAGATCCTCGTCGAAAATCTCGCGTTTTTTGTCGGCCAGTTCCTTGAAACGCTTGAACGCGGCATTGAGCGCCTCTTCCGATTCCAGTTCAACGCCGATTTCCTGCAGACGCGTCTTGAACGCATTGCGGCCGGAAAGCTTGCCCAGCGTCAACCGGTTGGTGGTCCAGCCCACCGACTCGGCGCTCATGATCTCGTAGGTCTCGCGATGCTTGAGCACACCATCCTGGTGGATGCCCGACTCATGGGCAAAGGCATTGGCGCCGACGATGGCCTTGTTCGGCTGCACCGGATAACCGGTGATGCCGGAAACCAGTTTGGATGCCGGCACGATCTGGGTAGCATCGATATTGGTATCGCAGGCGAACACATCCTGACGGGTACGGACCGCCATGACGATTTCCTCAAGCGCAGCATTACCTGCACGCTCACCAAGGCCGTTGATGGTGCACTCGACCTGGCGCGCGCCGTTCTGCACGGCGGAAAGCGAATTGGCCACCGCGAGGCCGAGGTCGTTGTGACAGTGCACTGACCAGATGACCTTGTCGGCATTGGGAACGCGCTCGCGAAGGTTCCTGATCAGCTGACCGTACTGGTCGGGCAACGTATAGCCGACGGTATCGGGCACGTTGATCGTGCGTGCCCCGGCCTTGATTACCTGCTCCAGAATGCGGCAGAGAAAATCCAGGTCGGAGCGGCCGGCGTCTTCCGCCGAAAACTCGACGTTATCGGTGTAATCGCGCGCCCACTTGATCGCGCGCACGGCCTGGTCGATCACCTGCGAGGGCTCCATGCGCAGCTTCTTTTCCATGTGGATGGGCGAAGTGGCGATGAAGGTGTGGATGCGCGGCTGCGCGGCCACTTTCACGGCTTCGCCGCAGCGTCGCACATCCTTCTCGTTGGCGCGCGCCAGTCCGCAGATGGTGCTTTCCTTGATGGCCCTCGCCACCGCCTGCACGGATTCGAAGTCGCCTTCGCTCGCCGCGGGAAACCCCGCCTCAATGACATCGACGCGCATGCGCTCCAACTGACGGGCAATGCGCAACTTGTCTTCCTTGGTCATTGATGCGCCGGGACTCTGCTCGCCGTCACGCATCGTCGTGTCGAATATGATCAATTTTTCTTTAGCCATGGCTCATGCCTCAACATTCAATCGGGATGCGCAACGGCATCCCTTAATCGGGTCTCCCGGCACCTTGGACATCGTGCCGGACGGGGGAACTGCAAATCGGAAGTAGGAGTGGGATTAGCGCGCGCGGCCGCGCAGCAGCAGACCGGCCAGCGCAAGCGCGGCAACGGGGAACAGCAATTGGGTCTGCGTTAAACGACACATTGTGTATGAAATATATCGGCTTTCCGGAGGTGCTGCAAGCCGGTCTAACCGGCCGCAGGCGGCTCCGGGGGCGGTTGCCGGCGAA
>JBIIZE010000052.1:0-8936 GCA_044346435.1 Burkholderiales bacterium | reverse complement strand
AGACACTGAACCCTTCCGCCAACGCTTCATTTGCTGAAGTGCTGGAGATGAGGCTGTCGCGCCGCGGTCTGCTCAAGGGTGCTGCGGCAGCCGCCGCAATCGGCTCGCTGCCGCTGGCGGGTTGTGCGGTTTCGGCTTCGCATCGCGATCCGGTGCCCGGCTTTGCCCCGGTTTCAACGTCTACGGCTGACGCGGTTCGCGTCCCTCAAGGGTATACGGCCAATGTGCTGTACGCCTGGGGCGATCCCGTCGGTCACCCATCCGGTTCACCCGCGTTCCGGCAGGATGCCGGCAACAGCGCCGACGAGCAGGCGCTGCAGGCGGGCATGCACCATGACGGCATTCATTATTTTCCGCTGCCGTATGGATCCAAAAGCTCGAACAGCGGCCTGCTGGTGATGAATCATGAATACACCGACGACGGTTTGCTGCACAGCGACGGCTTTGCCAACTGGAGTGCGGAGAAAGTGCGCAAGGCGCAGAACGCGCACGGCTGTTCGGTGGTCGAGGTGCGCGAAAAAGGCGGCCAGTGGGAAGTGGTGCGGCCGTCCCCGTTCGCGCGGCGCATCACGGCGCAAACGCCGATGCGTATCGCCGGTCCGGCTGCCGGTCATGCACTGATGAAAACCGCCGCTGATACCACGGGCATGAACGTCATCGGCACCTTCAATAACTGCGCCCACGGTTACACGCCCTGGGGCACTTATCTGACCTGCGAAGAAAACTGGGATACCTATTTCATCAACAGCGGCACGCTGAGCGCGGACCACCGGCGCAACGGCGTCAATGCCAAAGGGCGCGGTTATCGCTGGAACGAATTCGATGAGCGTTTTGATGCGGGCAAACATCCCAATGAGCCGAACCGTCACGGCTGGGTGGTCGAGTTTGATCCGTACAACCCGCAGTCGCAGCCGGTCAAACGCACGGCGCTGGGCCGGTTCAGCCACGAAGGCGCCTGGCCGGCGAAAACGGCAGACGGTCGCCTGGTGATTTACATGGGTGACGACCGCGTCTTTGAATACATCTACAAGTTCGTGTCGCGCGACCGTATCAACAACGGCGACCGCAATGCCAACGCCAGCCTTCTGGATCACGGCACGCTGTATGTGGCGAAGTTCAGCGATGACGGCCGTGGCGAATGGCTGCCGCTGGTGCATGGCCAGGGCGCGCTGACGGCCGCGAACGGTTTTGCCGATCAGGCCGATGTGCTGGTGCGTACGCGTGCCGCTGCGGATACGGTTGGTGCCACCAAGATGGATCGTCCGGAATGGATTGCCGTGCATCCGCAGACCAATGAGGTCTATTGCACGCTGACCAATAATTCGCAGCGCGGTGCAAAAGACCGAGCGGGTACCGATCGCGCGAATCCGCGTGCGGCCAATGTGTTCGGCCAGATCATCCGCTGGCGCGAGGCCGGCAATGATCCGGCGGGTTTGCGTTTTGAGTGGGATCTGTTCGCCGTTGCCGGCGATCCGCAGATTGCTGACGTCGCGCGCCAGGGCAATATCAAGGGCGACGCCTACGGCAGCCCCGACGGTCTGTGGTTCGATGACAGCGGCATGTTGTGGATCCAGACCGACGTGTCGACCAGTACCCTCAACAAGGGGCCGTATGAACGGCTGGGCAACAACATGATGCTGGCCGCCGATGTGCGGACGGGCATGACCAAACGGTTTCTCACCGGGCCTGCGGGTTGTGAGGTCACCGGGGTGGTGATGACGCCGGATGCACGCACCATGTTCGTCAATATCCAGCATCCGGGTGAAACGGCGTCCGAGCGTAATGATCCGAAAAACCCGAAGGTGGTCAGTTCATGGCCGGATGGTGCGGCGGGCGGACGGCCGCGTTCGGCGACCGTGGTCATTCGCAAGGGTGACGGCGGGCTGATCGGGTCCTGAGGAGCGTCGCCCGGGCCGGAATTCCCGGTTTTTCCGGTCTCTGGCTGTACTTCGGGTACAGCGCTAAGATGGTCGGCCGCAGATGCCCGGCATCCGCGGTTAACCGGGAGGCTTCATGGAAACCCTCTACAAGTGGCGCATGCAGGAGAAGGACAAATTCGGCAAGCCGCGCTGGCGTCTGGTGCGCATGCTGATGACCGAGGAAACCGCGCGTTTCTGGGCCAGCAACAACAACCTGTTGATCGAACGTGTCGACTGGCCGGGTGCGGTGAAATTCAGTCTGGAAATGGAAGATACCGTCCGTCCGGGCACCGGTACGTCACACTGATTGATTGCGGGCGGTTTGCTGCGCGCTCAGCGCAGCGGACTGACTTCGTCGAGACCCACGCCGACCAGGCTGCCAAACAGGTCGGCGATTTTTTTGCGGTCGTCCTCGCGCAGCGGCGGCTGCAGGATGGCGTTGATATTGGCGTCGATGTGATCCGGATTGCCGGTGCCGAACAGCGTGACGTGGGCGCCGGGTTCATGGCGCGCATACCGATAGGCCGCTTCGATAATGCTGCGCGCGCCTTCGTTTTCGAGCAGGAAATCCAGCGGCTGTTTTTTGTCGGCCAGCCATTTCGGCAGGCGGCCTTCACGCACCAGTTCGCGGATGTCGTCCTGCAGTCTTCCCGGTGAACTGAATATGGCGCGCACCGCGAACATCAGCATGGTGCCGACGTTCTGCGCCTGCGTTGCCGGGAAGACATGCTGCCGCGCATTCTGGTTGAGCATGTGGAAGGCCACCATCACGGCGTCCCAGCAGTCGTCCTGCAGCGCACGCGCGAGCATTTCGTGGCGCGGGTCGCGGCCGGCGAATTCGGTGATGCCGAGAAAACGGAATTTGCCTTTTTCCTTTTCGCGCAGCAGTGCCGGCACGATCTCGTGGATCACGCGGTCGTATTCGCGCGGCATTACGGTATGCAGGCAGAACACGTCGACGTAATCGGTGTCGAGCACGCGCAGTGAGCGGTCCAGTCCGGCAAGGATTTCGGGCACGCTGAACACGGTGCCGTTGAGCAGTGAGGTTTTGTGTTTGGTGGAAATGACCAGGCTGTCGCGCGCGCGGCCGCGGATGGCGGCGCCGACGGCGGGTTCGGTGCCGTAATACTGTGCGGTGTCGATGAAGTTGACGCCGTGGTCGAGCGCGCGCTGCACAATGCCGACAGCGTGTTCTTCGCTGTGACCGGAACCGAGCCCGAGTTTGCTGCTGCCGCCGCAACCCAAGCCGGCAACACTGACCTTGAGACCGGTGCGACCGAGGGTGGTGTATTCCATAAGTGACACAGTATATTACAAATTCTTCAATATAAACAAATGCTTATGATTGGCTGCCGCACTGTGCTGGTGCAGTATGGCGCTCAGACGGTGCCTGAGCGCTATGCCACGGGCCACAGCCGCTGTCCGACCGCGGGCGAATAGGGGGCATGGATCAGTTGCGGTACGACACGACCCATCCAGGTCGCGGGATCCCGGGCCTGCGCTTCCAGTGGCGCATAGTGTTTTTCGCGCGCTTCGAGCGAGGTGAATTCATAAAGGATGGCGTGTTTGTGCGCGCCGACGCTGGCCAGCAGTTTGCGCGTGCCGACGCAGCCCGGCAGTTTTGTCAGCAGCGGGAAACGTTCCTGCGCGTACCAGCCGCCGAGGTCGTCTTCAAGCTGTGGTGACGGGGCATTGAAGTTGCCGATCTGGATCACCGGCGCCGTGGTCAGGCCGGGGCCGCGGCTCGCGGCGTCCGGTCCGTCGATGCGGATTTCCTCGGCGAAGATGCCGGCGGCGGCGTTGAGCCGCATGCCGATGAATTTCCGGGTTTCAGGACTTTGCCGTGTTGCGAGCTGTCCGGGGCTGGGATTGAGGAAGGTCTGCGTGCTGTCGCCGCCGAACAGCGCGACATAACCGGTGCCGCGACCGCCGTGGCCCAATGCGTAGTGGGCCGCCCAGCGGTAGCCGGGACGTGACAGTTTCTCCGGAATATGGACGCGGTGGAACCAGTCCAGATACTCCGTTTTGTGGTCTTCCGCGATGTCATACCAGATGGCCCAGATGCCTTTGTCCATAAGCGTTCTCCTCAATGGCGGATTGTAAGGCAGTGTTGTTGTGGCGCGGCTTTGCAACCGTCTGATTTGCGGCTACATTGGAACTCCCCGCCCCGTCCTAAACAACCGCTTTGTCATTCATCGATAAAAACAACAGGATCGGCCAGCATATTCACCGGTCGTTGAACGCCACCACCATCCGCAAGGCGCTGGTGCTGCGTTTTGTCGGCCTGATTGCGTTTTCATTTCTGGTCCTGACGCTGGCGCTGTATTTTTTCGTGGTGGTGCCGGTCGCCCGCGAGACGGCATCCGATGAACTGGCGCGCACGGCGGAAAAAGTCGAGGCGCGCGTCGAAAACGTTGTCAGGAATACCGAGCAGGTCGCCTGGATGGCGCGCGAGTGGGCGCGCAACAGCGAGATCACGCTCGACAACTTCCAGAGTTTCGCCCTGCTGTTCGCGCCGATACTGCACAAAAGCGCCATCATCGGTTCGGTGGTGTTTGCCGACGACCGCGGCCGGGAGTTGATGCTGCTGCACCTGAAGAAGGGTGAGTGGCGGATCCGCATCACCAACAAGGAAGAATGGGGCCGGCGGCAGAAGGTGCTGTTGTGGCGGGATGACGGAAGGGTGCGGACTGAAGAGTGGATCGAGACCGATTACGATCCGCGCACAAGGCCCTGGCATGTCGGGGCGATGGAGCTGGTCAGCGACGAGGCGGTGTACTGGACCGAGCCCTACATTTTTTTCACGACCAAGGATCCGGGCATGACCGCATCGGTGCGGCTGGGCAATGCGCCGATGGGTGGTAGTTTTGTACTGGCCTTTGATAACGGGCTGATTGATCTGTCGCGGATCACATCCGCGATGAAAATCGGCGAACGCGGCCGCATGTCCCTGCTGACGCCGGACGGCCGGATTGTCGGCGTGCCGAAACATCCGCAGGTGCAGGACGACGCGGACATCCGCAAGTTTGTATTGAAGAAACCGGCGGAGGCCGGCTTCGATCATCTGGCACAGGCCTGGGGTTTGTGGGAGGCATCCGGGAAGCCGTTCAACAAACCGCTGCGCTTGTCTTTTGAAGGCGAAGAGTGGCTGGCAACCTTTGTGCCGGTTCGGCTGGGCCAGCAGGACCTGCTGGTGGTGGCCACGGCGCCCACGCAGGATTTCCTGCCGGAGTGGCTGCGGCGAGCGGTGCTGTTGCTGGCCGGATTGCTGGCCGGCGTGCTGGTGCTGGCCGCGGGGCTGGCATTGATGATGGCGCGCAAGTTCAGCGTACCGCTGGAAGAACTGGCCAGGGCCAGCGGACGGCTGGCGGCCATGAACCTGGACGTGCCGGTGCAGACGGCGTCTTCGCTGAAAGAATTGCGCGACCTCGCCGAAGCGCAGGAAGTCATGCGCCTGTCCCTGCGCGACTCGATGAGTTCCCTCGAGCGCAGTAACCAGGAGCTGGAAGAGCGGGTCGAGCAGCGCACCCGCGACCTCGCCGAACGCGAGGCCTACTTCCGCGCCATCTTCGAACACACCGCGGTCGGCATCATTGCGCGGGACCTGCAGTACAAACTTTTGGGGGTCAACGCAGCCTACGAAAAATTGCTGGGTTACGTGCGGGCCGAACTTGAACACATGGACGTTGCGGTGTTGATGCGGCCCGAGGATATCCGCACCTCGCAGGAGATGCTGGAGAAACTGAAGAGCGGTGAACTCTCCAGTTATTCCACGGAGCGCTGTTACCGGCGCAAGGACGGCTCCGAACTCTGGACCGATGTGATCGTCAGCGCGATCCGTGACGAAAGCGGCCGGCTGACAGCCACTGCGGCAATGGTCAATGACATCTCCGAACGCAAGGCCGCCGAGCAGGCAATGCGTGAAGCCAAGGAGATTGCGGAAGAGGCGACGCGCTCGAAGTCGATGTTCCTCGCCAACATGAGTCACGAAATCCGCACGCCGATGAACGCGGTGATCGGCATGTCGCATCTGGCGCTGAAAACCGAACTGACGCCGCGCCAGCGCGACTATGTGCAGAAGATCCACAATTCCGGCACGGCGCTGCTCGGGATCATCAATGACATTCTGGATTTTTCCAAGATCGAGGCCGGCAAGCTCGACATGGAGTCGGTCGGATTTGATCTGGAGGAAGTGCTCAACGGCGTGTCGACGATGGTCGGACAGAAGGTGTTCGACAAGGGGCTGGAGCTGCTGTTCGATACCGCCACCGATGTGCCGCTGCAACTGGTTGGCGATCCGCTGCGCGTCGGGCAGATCCTGGTCAATCTGGTGAACAACTCGGTCAAGTTCACCGAGCAGGGTGAAGTGCATCTGCATGTGGAGATGGCCGAGAAGCAGGACGACAGGGTCAAGCTGAAATTCGCGGTGCGTGACACCGGCATCGGCATGACGCCGGAGCAATGCGCGCGGTTGTTCAAGCCGTTTACGCAGGCTGATGGTTCGACGACACGCAAATACGGCGGCACCGGACTGGGCCTGACGATCAGCAAGCGCCTCACGGAAATGATGGGCGGCACGATCTGGGTCGAAAGCGAAGCCGGTCAGGGCAGCACGTTTTGCTTTACCGCGTGGTTCGGCCTGGGTGTGGAGGGCAAACGCCGCAAGGTGGTGCCGGAAGATCTGAACGGCGCACGCGTTCTGGTGGTCGATGACAATCCCGGCGCGCGTGAAGTGCTATCGGATCAGCTGTCAGCGCTGCCCTTTGTCGTGGATCAGGTGGCATCGGGCGCCGAAGCGGTGGCTGCGGTGCGGGATGCCTCTTCGCCGTACCGTATCGTGTTCATGGACTGGAAGATGCCCGGGATGAGCGGTATTGATGCCAGTCGTGCGATCAAGGCGCTGCCGTCGCCGCCGGCGATCATCATGGTCACGGCCTTCGGCCGCGATGACGTGCGGCAGGAGGCCGAACAGGCGCAGCTTGACGGTTTCCTGGTCAAGCCGGTCGGCACGTCGGCGCTGCTCGACGCCATCATGCTGGTCTTTGCGCCGGAAGCGCACGAGGCATTGGCTGCGGGTCTGCATTCAAGCACGCACAACCTGTCGGGTGCGCGTTTCCTGCTGGCGGAAGATAACGAGATCAACCAGCAGATTGCGGTGGAATTGCTGGAGGGCGCCGGTGCGACGGTTGTGGTGGCCAATGACGGACGCCAGGCGGTGGAGAAATTCCTGGCGGAGCCGCCGGGCACCTTCGACATCGTGCTCACCGATCTGCAGATGCCGGAAATGGATGGTTATGAAGTGGTGCGGCGGATCCGTGCCGACGCCGTGCGCGGCACCTTACCGGTGATTGCGATGACGGCGCATGCGATGGCAGAAGAACGCGATCGCTGCATTGCCGCGGGCATGAATGACCACATCACCAAGCCGATTGATCCCGATGCGATGTTCAACACGCTGCTGCGCTGGCTGCCGCGGCGTGCGGGGGCAACTGCAGCACCGGCCGTTGTGGTGACGCCCGATGCCGCGGAACCGCTCCTGGTGATTGCGGGTGTCGATACGGCGAACGGGCTGAAGCGGGTGGCCGGCAACCAGGCCCTGTATCGCCGGCTGCTGATTAAATATGTCGAAGGCCAGGAAGCGGCGCCGGCGGAATTGCGCGCCGCACTGGCCGCGGGCGACCGTGCCACGGCGGAGCGCATCGCGCACACGGCAAAGGGGGTTTCGGGCAATATCGGTGCCGACCAGCCGCAGCAGGCTGCGGCGGCACTGGAGCGGGCGATTCACGACGCCAGCGAGAATGAGGCGCTGCAGGAAACGTTTGCAATCGCCATTGCGGAGACGGTGGCGGCGCTGCGCGGCGCCCTGGGGGAAACCGCGACGGCAACTGCTGCCGCATCCGGGCCGGTTGATGCCGCGGCTGCACAGGCTGCGATTACCCGTCTGGAAGGGCTGCTCGCCAGCGCGGACGGCGATGCGGGGGATTGTTTTGCCGAACACGCGGCGTTGTTGCGCGGCGCGCTCGGCGCTGAAGCCGCCGCGGGCGTCGAACGGGCGGTCAATGATTTTGATTTTGATGCGGCAATGGCGAAGTTGCGGGTTGCCGCTGAAGCTAAACATTTTTCCATCAAGGGGCAGTAATCATGGCCGAAGCGCTGGACTTCACCGAAAAAAAGTCGGTTTTGATTGTTGACGATACGCCCGAGAACCTGACGCTGATGAACGGGTTGTTGAAGGATACTTACAAAACCAAAATCGCCAACAACGGTGAGCGCGCGCTGAAGATCGCGGCAACTCATCCGCTGCCCGATCTGATCCTTCTCGACATCATGATGCCCGGCATCGACGGTTACGAAGTGTGCCGGCAGTTGAAGGCCGATCCGCTGACGGCGGAAATCCCGGTGATTTTCCTGACGGCGAAAACCCAGGTCGAGGATGAGCAGATGGGTTTTGATGTCGGCTGTGTCGATTACATCACCAAGCCGGTCAGCCCGCCGATTGTGATGGCGCGCGTCAAGACGCATCTGATGATGAAGGACGTGCGGGATTTTCTGCGCGACCAGAATTCCTTTCTCGAGGAAGAAGTCGTGCGGCGTACGAAGGAGGTGCAGGTGGTTCAGGATGTCACCATCATGGCGATGGCGTCTCTGGCCGAGACCCGCGACAACGAGACCGGCAATCATATCCGCCGCACGCAGCGTTATATGCGCGTGCTGGCCGGGAAACTGCAAAGCCACGGCAAATTCGCCGCCTATCTGTCGGATACGATGATCGAGCAGCTCTACAAATCGGCGCCGCTGCATGACATCGGCAAGGTCGGCATTCCCGACCATATTCTGCTCAAGCCGGGCAAGTTGACGCCGGAAGAGTTCGAAATCATGAAAACCCACACCACGCTGGGACGCGACGCCATTCTTGCCGCCGAGAAGCTGATTGATGCGCCGAGTTCCTTCCTGGAAGTCGCGCGTGAAATCGCCTACGGCCACCAGGAGAAGTGGGATGGTTCCGGTTATCCCCAG
>JBIIZE010000051.1:0-8960 GCA_044346435.1 Burkholderiales bacterium | reverse complement strand
CGGAAGGGTTCAGTGTCTGGTCGTCGCGATAACTGTGGCTCATGGATGCCCTCGGGTCAGGTTCGAATGGAAGGCCGCAATGCTAGGGCGGCAGCGTGACACTGTTGTTACAGCGCCCCGCGCCCTTACGGCAGGACTGTCGCACAAATTTCATGAATGTTTAACCGGCCCGTCGCATTCCCCGCCTACGCTGACGGCCATGAACGGTGCCGACCTGCTGCTGCAAAATTTCTCCGCCAGCCTGCGCACACTGCGCATCGCGATGGTGACCGAAACCTACCCGCCGGAAATCAACGGCGTGGCCATGACCATGGGCCGCATCGTCGCCGGACTGCAGGCCCGCGGCCACAGCGTGCAGCTGGTGCGCCCCCGCCAGAGCCGCGGCGAACAACCGGCAAATGACCGGCTGTTCGAAGAAATCCTCAAACAAGGCATCCCGATCCCGCGTTACGACGCCCTCAAGCTCGGTCTGCCGGCAAAACAGGCGCTGACCCGGCTGTGGGCCGCACGCCGTCCGGACATCGTGCATGTCGTCACCGAAGGCCCGCTGGGCTGGTCGGCACTGGCGGCCGCCGCCAAACTCAAGCTGCCGGTGGCCACCGACTTTCATACCAACTTCCACAGCTACAGCGAACACTACGGCATCGGCTGGCTGAAAAAACCGATCACCGCCTACCTGCGCAAATTCCACAACAAGGCGCAGCGCACCTTCGTACCGACAACCACGCTGCAGGATGAACTCAGCGCGCTCGGCCTGCGCAACCTGCAGGTGGTGGCACGCGGCGTCGATACCCGGCTGTTCAGTCCGACCCGCCGCAGCGCCGAGCTGCGCCGGCAGTGGGGCGCCGGCGACGATGACCTGGTGGTGATGTTCGTCAGCCGCATGGCGCCGGAAAAAAACCTGCCGGTCGTGCTGCAAGCCCATGCCGCGATGCGTGTGGCCCGCCCCTCGTCCAAACTGGTGCTGGTCGGCGACGGCCCCGAACGTGCGAAGCTGGAACGCGAATGCCCCGACGCGATTTTTGCAGGCATGCGCACCGGCGAAGACCTCGCCGCGCACTACGCCTCCGCCGATGTCTTCCTGTTCCCCAGCACCACCGAAACCTACGGCAACGTCACCATCGAAGCCATGGCCAGCGGCCTCGCCGTGGTGGCCTACGACTACGCCGCTGCACGCGAACACATCCGCCACAACAGCAACGGACTGACCGCGCCGTTTGACGCCACCGAAGACTTCATCAAACTTGCCGTGGCACTGGCCACCGATACCCCGCGCATCCGCGCGCTGGGCGCCGCCGCACGCAGCACCTGCGAACGCATCGACTGGTCACATATCGTGGCCGAGTTCGAAAGCGCCCTGCTCGAACTCACCGCCGAACCCGCTGACACGCCCCGCCACACCAATGCGCTCGCTTGACCGCATCGCACACTGGGACCTGCAGCTCTGCCTGAAGTTGAACCGTGTCTGTTACCGCCTGACCTGGCGCGTGCTGTTCCGCTGCATCAGCGTGCTCGGCGACGGCATTGCCTGGTATGCGCTGATGGCGATACTGCTGCTGCGCTATCGCAACGAAGCGGTGATCCCGGTACTGCACATGATGATCGTCGGCCTGCTCTGCACCGCCGGCTACAAACTGCTGAAGGCGCATACCTCGCGCCCGCGCCCCTATCAGGTCCACCAGTCCATCCGGCATTTCATCGCGCCGCTGGACCGCTTCAGTTTCCCGTCAGGACATACATTGCACGCCGTGGCGTTCTCCCTCATCGCCGTGGCGTACTATCCCGCACTCACCGCAGTCCTGACGGTCTTTTCTGTACTGGTTGCAGCCTCGCGCGTCGTGCTCGGCCTGCACTATCCGAGTGATGTGGTGGCCGGCGCCGCCATCGGCGGTGCGATCGCTCTGGTTTCGCTCCGCCTAGTAGCGTGACCGCTCCGAAGCCACAAAAAAATCCCGCGGCAACAGCAGGCTGAGCTTGCCGCGATCAGCGGTCGCGACATAACGTTCCCGCGCGCCTTCAGTCGATTCCACCTCCGGGGTCCACGACGGCGCATCCCCGGCGATCAGCCGGTTCATCTGCTCCATGCGCTGCGCGGTCTGATCCGCATATTCATCAAAACGTTTGGCGGTAGCGGAATCAGCGGCGCGCGCCACGCGGTAAGCCAGCTGATGCCCGCCGCAATGGCGCAGCAGGCGCTCGCCGAACATCAGGCAACGCAGCGCCGCGCGGGTATGCAGCGGCGAAGCACCAAAATGGCGTGAAGCAAAACCGCTGATCGCCGGCAAATGGCGCTGCATCAGGCGTCCGGGCCGCACAAACAGCTGCGGCGCCAGATGCGCATCCATCGCCCACTCCGACGCCGCATGCACCGCGAGATGGGAGGGATTCAGCCAAAGGGTTTCGTGCGCCGGCACAAAATAATTGTGCGCAACGATGTCGGCGAGCAGATGGCAACAGTAGCCGGTCGCAAGCGCCGCCTCGCTGTCATCGCGTACATCCTGCAGCATGCGGTGCGCCATCGACCAGCGGTGACTCTGCCCCAGCGGCTCGCTGCGCACCCAGCCGCTGAACAGCGACACATCGGGCAGACAGGCCCCGGCCAGCAACAGATCGGGAAAACGGCGGATTGCACGGCGAAACCGCGGATCCGCCAGCGGCACCGCCCACAGCAGCAACTGGGCGAAATAAACATGGGTATAAAGCCCCCAGGCCAGCGCATCCGCACTGTGCAGCGCGACGGGGATCACCCAGATGAATGCGGCAGTGTATCGGGTGGCGTATCGGATATTCACGCGATCATTGTCATGACCGCCTTTGAAAATCCGGTGACGCGCGGGTGAAACTTTTGTGTCGGATCAGCCTCTTGGGTGATCAACCCCTGCGCGGCGCCGCCCGCCGTATCACCTTGACCGGCAGCGGGATGCCGATGCGATGCGCGCCCTGCCCGACCACATCGGCAAGGGTCACGGCATCGAGTTCGGCAACGAATTTCTTCAGCGCGCGGTTCAGTACCGCCTTCAGGCGGCAACCCTGGTCGAGCCGGCAGGTGTTGTTGTCACCAAAACACTCCACCAGCGCGAGGTCGTTTTCGGTCTGACGAACCACCTCACCGATGACGATCTCCCCGGCCGGCTTCAGCAATTTGAGGCCGCCGCCACGCCCGCGCGTGGTTTTCAGCAGACCGGTTCCGGCCAGCATCATCACCACCTTGGTCAGGTGGTTGCGCGAAATATCGTGCGCCTGCGCGATCTCGGTGATCGTCACCGGCGCTTCGCGGCCATCGGCGTGGGCGCAATACATCAGCACCCGCAGGCTGTAATCCGTCCATTGCGTCAAACGCATGTCATCCCCTGGCTTCGGCGCGTCGCGCCGCTGTCATGATCCAAAAATGTGCAAACAGTATTACCGCGGCTTTTATTGCACTGCGGCCCTGCAGAAATCGCGCTGCACTATCATAAGGCCCGGCCGGCACCGCGCCGGTCATGGAACTGCGACAATACTGCACAGGATTCTGACCGGAATTTCGCATTTGTATTTCGCATTTGTATTTCGCATTTTTCATTGATCCCGCGCAAAATAACAGCCCACCGGCACTGAGGACGATTGAATGAAACTCTACGGCACCCCCCGCAGCCCCTTCGCCCGCAAGGTGCGCATCGTGCTCGCGGAAAAGAACATCCCCTATGAAATGGTCGTTGCCCGCGGCTCGACCCCCGACTCGCCGGTGCCGGCGCTCAATCCGCTGGGCAAGGTGCCGACGCTGCAGCGCGACGACGGCAGCGCGTTGTACGATTCGCCGGTGATCGTCGAATACCTCGACGGCATCGGCAGCGGCCCGAAACTGATCCCCGAAGATTTTGTATCGCGCATTGAAGTGCGGCGCTGGGAAGCGCTGGGCGACGGCGTCACCGAAGCCATTGTTGCGGTCAATCACGAACGCCTGGAACCCCTTGAAAAACAGCACAACGCCGAATGGTTCGCCAAGCGCCAGGCCAAGATCACCCTCGGCCTCGCCCTGATGGAACGCGACCTCGGCGCGAAGGACTGGTGTTTCGGTGACCGCTTCACACTGGCCGACATCGCGGTCGGTTATGCGCTGGGCTACCTCGATTTCGCGCTGCCGGAAATCGAATGGCGCAGCCAACACCCGGCGCTGGCCAAACTCGCCGCGCGCCTCAATGCGCGGCCGTCCTTCAGCAGCTGCCCGCATATCGCCAAGGCCTGAGCGCAGCAGTCAATTCTGCGTGCGCGTCCGCATCGCGCAACACCGCAAGCCAAGCCGCGCGCACGCCCGTATCATGCAAAGGTCGTTACACTAATCAACAAACGCCGGCGGCCAAGTCCCGCCGCGATTAAGGGAGAAACCCATGCACCTGATCACCCGCTTCGCCAGCCTCGCCGCCCTCATTGCCGGCGTCATCATTCCCGCGGCAAGCACGGCCGCCTACCCCGAACGCCCGATCCGCCTGATGCTGCCCTTCCCGCCCGGCGGCCCCAGTGACATCGTCGGCCGACTGTTCGCGCAAAAGCTCGGCGATTCTCTCGGCCAGCAGGTGGTCATCGACAACCGCGGCGGCGCCGCCGGCAACATCGCCTGTGAAATCACCAAAAACGCCGTGCCCGACGGCTACACGCTGATGCAGGCCACCGTCGGCACGATGTCGATCAACCCCAGCCTCTATCTGAAACTGCCCTATGAACCGCTGCGCGACTTCGCGCCGATCTCGCTGCTCACCGAAACGCCGTACCTGCTGATCGTCAATCCGAACGTGCCCGCCAAATCGGTGAAGGAACTGGTTGCGCTCGCCAAATCGCAGCCCGGCAAAATGAACTTCGCCTCCGGCGGCGTCGGCACCGGCAACCATTTCTCCGGCGAACTGTTCAAGTCGATGTCCGCCATCGATATCGTGCACATCCCGTACAAAGGCAGCGGCGTCGGCATGAATGACGTGCTCGCCGGCCAGGTGCAGATGATGTTCATCAACCTGCTGCCCGCGATGCCCTTTGTCGCCAACGGCCGCCTGCGCGGGCTCGGTGTCACCAGCGGCAAACGCTCGGTCGCCGCACCCGACATCCCGACCATCGCCGAATCCGGATTCCCCGGTTACCAGTCAACGTCGTGGCACGGCTTTGTCGCGCCGATCAAGGTGCCTGCACCGATCATCAAACAGCTGCACGGCGAACTGGTGAAGATCTCCAACAATCCCGAAACCAAAAAACGCATGGCCGGTCAGGGCACCGACGTCATCGGCAGCACGCCGGAAGAATTCCGCAAGGTCATCCAGACGGAATCGGCGAAGTGGGCCAAGGTCATCAAGGACGCCGGCATCAAACCCGAATAACGCATCAACCCATTCCATTTCAAGGCGCCGCAGAGCGTCAGTCACCGGAGGATCCGTCATGCTGAAAATCCGTCTTGCTGTTGCCGCCGCACTGATCACCGCCTGCACCGCAGCTCACGCACAGAACTACCCGACCCGCGCGATCCGTTTCATCATCCCGCAGTCAGCCGGCTCCGCCACCGACACCGTCGCGCGCATGATCGGCCAGCGCCTCTCCGAAAAATTCGGCCAGCCCGTCATTCATGAAAACCGCGCCGGCGCCGGTGGCGTGATCGGCGCCGAGCTGATGGTCAAATCGCCGCCCGACGGTTACACCATGCTGATCATCAGCGCGACGCATTCGGTGAACCCGAGCCTGCGCAAATCCATGCCCTACGACAGCATTGCCGATTTTGCGCCCGTCACGCTCGCCACCGCCCAGCCTTACGTGATGCTCGCGCATCCCTCGCTGCCCGCCAAAAACGTCAAGGAACTCATTGCCCTCGCGCGTGCCCATCCGGGCCAGGTCAATTACGCCTCATCGGGCGCCGGCACGCTGGGCCATCTCGGCTTCGAGCAGCTGAACACCATGGGCAAGGTCAAGATGGTTCACGTCCCGTACAAAGGCATCGTGCCGGCAATGACCGACATCGTCGGCGGTCATGTCACGCTGCTGTATTCCACCGTGGTCTCGGGCATGCCCCAGGTCAACGCCGGCAAACTGCGCGCGCTCGCGGTGTCGTCCGGCAAACGCATCGCAATTGCGCCGGAAGTCCCCACCGTCGCTGAATCCGGATTCAGCGGTTACAACGTGCGCGGCTGGTACGGCATTGTTGCGCCCGCCAAAACACCGGCGCCGATCATCAACCGCCTCAACACCGAAATCGTCGCCATCCTGCGCTCCCCCGCCGCCAGCGAACGCCTCGCCGCCGACGGCTCCGAAGCCGTGGGCAGCACCCCCGAAGAATTCGGCGCACACCTGAAGACAGAGATGATGAAGTGGGGCCAGGTTGTCAAAGCGGCGGGCATTACCGCAGACTGACCTGAAATACTCACTATCTAATTGTTTTTGTTGATTTTTTAAGCGAGGCATCCCGCGCCTCGCTGCCCCGCGCCTGGCGCCGGGGATATCTGCGACAAACCCCCACCCAAGCCCCATACTGGACCGGACTGCCTTCCACCGCCGGCGTGCACCTGCACGGGTAAGCCCTCCCCTCCTTCGGCGTGCGTTTCCTTACCGGAGCACACCTTGAACATCATGATCTGGTTGATCGCCGGCGGCCTTATCGGCTGGGCGGGCCTGCACTTCTTTTCAATGAACCGTGACCGCGGGGTCATTCCTGCCGTTTTGATCTGTGCGGCCGGCGGATTCATCGGCGGCAATTCCATCGCGCCGATCCTCGGTTCAGGCGTGACCGAACCGATGGTGGGATTCAGCCCCTTCGCCCTTGTTGTGGCGATGGCTGTGGCCACTGCAGTGCTGTATGTCAGCAGCGAAATTTCGCGTCGCTTCGACATCTGAGTCACGATGACCGACACCCTTACCAACCACCCGGGCAGTGCCGTCGAACAGATGTCCTTCGCGCTGTTCAAGGAACAGCTGCGCCACGTCGCGCGTTTTGTAACCGCCGCGACAGCCGCCAATCCGCTGGATGCCGTACTCAAGGCCATCCACAACAACCCCGCGATGTCACAGGCGCGGCTGCTCACCCGCATCCTCGCCGCCTACATCGGACGGCAGGTGTACTTCCGCAGCGCTGAAGTCTCCGCTTTTGACAAGGAACACCTCGCGCTGCTGGTCGCGTTGATGAATACCCACGACGCCGGCACCCTGCCCGCCGCTGAATGGCAGCGCGCCGCGGATGAAGCCGACGCGGCCCAGCGCAACATCGACGGTTAAGGTTTTTACTGCGCCACGGATCAGAAGCTCGCTTGTCACCAGCCCGCTCATCACCAGCCGATTTACTCCAACACCTTAAGGAATCCCATGAGAAAAGGCGCCATCACCTTCACCGGCAAGTCCGGCTCGCAATACCCTTTCCACATCTGGTCGCTGGATACGCAGTTCAAACCCCTGGGCGGCGTCTACTTCATCACCCAGCGCAAGGCCGACAAGGCCAAACAGCTGCGCGCCAGCCACAACGCCATTTTCATCGGCAAGACCGAAGACCTCGCCCAGGCCTTCAATGCGCAGACCCTGCCCGAACGTTTCATGAAATTCGGCGCCAACTGCCTGTGCGTGCACCTCAACGATGACCCGGAGCGCCGCGCCGACATCGAAAAAGACCTGCTCAGCGTCTACAGCACCGACTGCAACGACCAGCGCTACTAGCCGCAGCCCCTCAAGTCCGCATCGCGACGCCGCCCCCGCAAGGGGCGGCGTCCGCGTTTACAATGCCCCGACACGTGGCCGACAGAGCCACCCGCCTCCAGCGGCAATACCGGGGAATTGAGAAGATGAGCGACAGCGGCCACACCCTCGACATCAACGCCACCTTCCGCGGCGGCGGCCGTTCGATTGAATGGCTGGATGAAATCAACAAGGCCTGCATCGTCATGCTCGCCGAGACCGGCATCGTGCCGAAGGACGTGGCGAAGCGCATCGCCAAGGGCATCGCGCAGGTCATCGAAAATGAAAAGACGGGCGAGAAACGCACCTCCGCGGACTACCTCGATTACGAACCCCGCCTGATCGCCATCGCCGGACAGGAAGCCTCGCGGTTGCACACCGGCCGCAGCCGGCAGGACCTGGCCTCGACCATTGCGCGGATGAACCTGCGCGACGGCCTGCTGCACACCATCGGCGCGCTGATCGCCGACCGCGAGAAACTGCTCAAACGCGCGGAAGAACATATCGAAACCATCATCCCCGCCTACACCCACGGCGTGCAGGCGCAGCCGACGACATTTGCGCATTACCTGCTGGCCTTCGAATCCGCCCTCGCGCGCGCGACCGAGCGCCTGCAGCAGGCCTACACGCGGGTCAACAAATGCCCGCTGGGCACGGCGGCGCTGGCGACCTCCAGCTTCCCGCTCGACCGGCACCGCCTGGCGGAACTGCTGGGTTTTGAAGGCCTTGTCGAAAACGCCTACGACGCCAACCACCTCGCGCCCATCGACAGCGCACTAGACGTCGCCAATGCCTGGGCGATGACTGCAGTGCAGACCGGCATGTTCGCGCAGGACCTGCATACCCAGTACGCCAACCCCACACCGTGGTTCATGCTCGGCAGCGGCGAACTCACCGGCACCAGCAGCATCATGCCGCAGAAGCGCAACCCCGCCGCCCTCGAACAACTGCGCGCGCAGTCGAGCATCCTGTTGAGTGAAATGCAGACCATGACCTGGGTGTCACACAACAACCGCACCGGCATGTTCGATTACCGGATGTACGACCCGGTGCCCTATGCCCGCGCGCTGACCGCGTTCAAACTCTTCGGCAGCGTGGTCGATGCCGTGGTGGTCAACAAGGCGCGCGCGCTGGAAGAAGTGAACGCCGATTACTCCACCACCACCGAAATCGCCGACGCCCTGCTACAGAAAGCCGAAGTGCCCTTCCGCACCGGCCACCATTTCGCGAGCAAGCTGACGGACTTCGGCCGCGGCAAGGGCCTGAAGATCCACGAAATCCCCTACAGC
>JBIIZE010000074.1:0-7802 GCA_044346435.1 Burkholderiales bacterium | reverse complement strand
TCTGCCGCGTTGTTCAGGGTCATCATGAACACCATCGCTGACCAAGGTCCGTTGCAGTTGCTGCGCACGGTGTTCGGCCATCCCGCATTCCGCGGCGCACAGGAAGACATCGTCACCCATGTCGCCGGCGGCGGTGATGCGCTGGTGCTGATGCCTACCGGCGGCGGCAAATCACTGTGTTATCAGTTGCCGGCGCTGCTGCGTGACGGCACGGCGCTGGTGGTATCGCCGCTGATTGCGTTGATGCAGGATCAGGTTGCCGCGCTGAAACAGCTTGGTGTGCGCGCCGCCTTTCTCAACTCAACGCTCGATGGCCGCGAGGTCAATGCCTGCGAAAAAGCCCTGCGCAACGGTGAGCTCGATCTCTTGTACGTTGCGCCGGAACGGCTGATGATGCCGCGCATGCTGGAATGCCTCGCTGAATCCAAGATCGCATTGTTCGCGATTGATGAGGCGCATTGTGTCTCGCAATGGGGTCATGATTTCCGTCCGGAGTATCTGCAGCTGTCGGTGCTGCATGAGCAGTTTCCCTCGGTGCCGCGCATTGCGCTGACCGCAACCGCCGACCCGCAGACCCGCGACGAAATCATCCGCCGCCTGGCGCTGGATGATGCCCGCATCTTCATTTCCAGCTTTGACCGTCCGAATATCCGCTACACCATTGTCGACAAGCAGGATGCGCGAAATCAGCTGCTGCGGTTCATTCGCGAGGAACACAAGGGCGAAGCGGGCATTGTTTACTGCCTGTCGCGCAAAAAGGTGGATGAGACCGCTGCCTGGCTGGTCAGCCATGGCGTTCATGCGCTGCCATATCACGCCGGCATGGATACGGTGTCGCGCGCTGACCATCAGAACCGTTTTCAGCGCGAAGACGGCGTGGTGGTGGTCGCGACAATCGCCTTCGGCATGGGCATCGACAAACCCGATGTGCGTTTTGTCGCGCATCTGGATTTGCCGAAAAGTATCGAAGGTTATTATCAGGAAACCGGCCGCGCCGGCCGCGACGGAGCCCCCGCAGATGCCTGGATGGCCTATGGCCTTGGCGACGTCGTGCAGCAGCGGCGCATGATCGATCAGTCCGAAGGCAGCGAGGAATACCGGCGGGTACAGGTGGTCAAGCTCGATGCGCTGCTCGGGCTGTGCGAGACGGCGGGCTGCAGGCGGGTGCGTCTGCTCGATTATTTCGGTGAACCCAGCTCGCCCTGCGGCAACTGCGACACCTGCCTGGAACCGCCGCAGACCTGGGATGCGACGGAAGCCGCGCGCAAGGCGCTGTCCTGCATGTATCGCACCGGCCAGCGTTTCGGTGCGGTGCATCTGATTGATGTCCTGCGCGGGCGCAGCACCGAGCGCACGAAGCAATGGGGGCATGAACAGCTCAATGTGTTCGGCATCGGCGCCGATCTCGATGAAGCGGCCTGGCGCAATGTATTTCGCCAACTGGTGGCCCTGGGATACGCCGAACCGGATCACGATGCGTTCGGCGCGCTGAAACTGACCGGGAGCAGTCGTCCTGTGTTGAAGGGCGACCAGTCCGTCGAGATGCGCCAGTTACAACCGCGCAAGGGCAGGGTAAGCAAGACCCGCAGCGCGGCTGCAGCCGGGTTGTCTGCGGCGGATGCCGGGTTGCTCGAGCAGTTGAAAGCCTGGCGTCTGGAGCAGGCCCGGGAGCAGGCTGTGCCTGCCTATGTGATCCTGCATGACCGCACGCTCGCAGAAATTGCGGCTTCACGACCGCAGGACATTGATGCACTGGGCATGATCAGCGGCATCGGCGCCAAAAAACTCGAACGTTATGGCAATGCCTTGCTGGCGCTGGTCCGGGACTGAGCCGTGCGATCTGCAGTGCGATTAGTATGTAGTGGTGTAGTGCCGCAGTTGCTGCATTGCACCAGCATCGGTTTCCCCCGGACTCCGCGCAAGCAGTAGCATTCCACGCAATGACGCGGTAACGTAGCCGCCGCTGCATCAAATCGTTTGCGCCATCTTCAGGAGGAGTCATGAGAATTTCCGCCGTCTGCTGCACGCTAGTCGCCCTTTTCGGCCTGCTCACTGCTGCGCCGACGCTGGCGCAGAACGTGAAAATCACCCCGATCGGATCTCATCCCGGAGAACTCTGCGCGAATGACCGCGCAATCATTTTCGAGGATCCGACCGGCGTGCGCTTCCTCTACGACCCTGCGCACAACGTGACCGGTGGCGATGACCCGCGCCTGGGTACGATCCATCTGGTGCTGCTCACGCATATGCACGGTGATCACGTCGGCGACCTCAAACTGAAGGCGCCTGGTGCAGGATCCTGTGCGAACTCGGAGCGGGTGCCGGCGCCGAATTCGACGACAGCTGAAGTTGTCGCCGCGAAAAATGCGGGCATGGTGATGACCCGTGCCATTGGCGGTTTTGTCGGCAACAAGGTGCAGGCCATTACCGGCGGCAAGCCGATCGGGTTCTGTCCGCAAACCGGGGGTGCAACCACCGTGCCGGTTGCCACGGTGTGCGCTTCGCAAACGGATCTCGGTGGTGTATTCGTTGCCAAGACGGCTGGCGCATCGCAAGGCGTTGAAATCGCGATTGTCTATGCGTCGCATGTCAACAACGCGCCGCCCGCACTGCTCTCGGAGGCGCAGCGCGCAACGCTGAAGGCGGACGGTGGTGTTGTCGAATACGGTCCCGCCACGGGTTTTGTCGTCAAGTTCAGTAATGGCTTGGTCGCCTATCTGTCGGGCGACACCGGGATTCATTCCGAGATGAAAACCGTCGTCAACGAATACCACAAGGCCAACCTTACGGTGCTCAATCTCGGGCCGAACCCGGGCATTTTCTACTCCGGCGGGCACGCCATCAATGAGCTGCTCCGGCCTGCATCGGTGATTCTTACTCATGCCAACGAACCGGTGACGGAAGGCGGAAAGCTGCGACCGGCATCGCGCACGGCGGCATTCATGAAACTGCTCAAGCCGGCCTCGCATCTTGCACTCAGTGAGCGCACGATGGAGTTCGACGGCAAGGGCAAGTGCGTGGCCGGTTGCTGATTCCGAAATAAAACCGCAGTCGGGGACGTACCGTCAGGCGACGCCCTCGACAATGCGCAAATCACGCTCGACGGCGCCGCCGTCGAGCTCCTTCAGCGCGGCCTGGTAGGCCGGCGTGTCATGCGCCGCCAGTGCCTGCGCCAGCGTGTCGAATTCGATGACCACGACGCGCTGCTGGATGCCGGCCTCATAGACTTTTGCGGCCATGCCGCGTACCAGAAAACGCCCGCCGCCGGCCTGCACGGCAGCCGGTGCGACCGCGGCGTATCGCGCAAAAGCGTCGGGTTTGTGGATCGCGCGATAGCTGACGACCCAGTAGGCCTTGGTCATGAAATTTCTCCCCTGAATGAATGGACGGGAGTGATGATACGCCGCCTGTTTTGCCCCGATGTGCAGTTGTGAATGAACGACGAACACGGCTGCCATAATCCGGAATCATCCCTGCGGGACAGGCGGGCTTGCGTGTATGTTGCTGGTGCAGCCTGAACGCGAACAACAATAAACCGCGACGGGCCGTTTTCACCGGAGGAGTGTTGATATGGCCATCACCATCGTTCCCGTAACACCGGATTTTGTCGCCGAGATCGGCGACGTTGATCTGGGCAAGCCCTTGTCCGGTGAGGATTTTGCGGCCATCCAGCAGGCGTTCTGGAAATACGCCGTGCTGATTTATCCCCAGCAGCAATTATCAACGGATCAGCAGCTGGCGTTCTCCGGGTGCTGGGGTCCGGTGGAAAACGAGCGCACGCTGGATCCGAAGGCAACCCCGACGCGTTACAGCGGCGCGTTCTCGGATATTTCCAATCTGGCCATCGACGGCAAGATCTGGGGTGAGGACAGCCGGCAGCGCATGTACAAGGCCGGCAACAAGCTGTGGCATACCGACAGTTCGTTCAAGCGTCTGCCCAGTCTGTGTTCACTGCTGTATTCAGAGACCGTGGTGCCGATCGGCGGGCATACCGAGTTTGCCGACCAGCGGGCGGCCTATGATGCGCTCCCCGACACAATGAAAAAGAAGCTGGAGGGGCTTGTTGCCGAACACTGGATCGCGACTTCGCGTCGGCGCAGCGGTTTTCATGATTTCAACGAAGACGAACAGAAACGTTTGCCGCCGGTACCGCAGATGCTGGTGCGCATGATTCCACAGAATCAACGCAAATCACTGTTTGTCGCCTCCCATGCCGGGCGCATCTGGGGCATGCCGAATGACGAGGGCCGTGCGCTGATCGATGAACTGCTGGCGCATGTCACCCGGCGGCAATTCGTCTACACCCACCGCTGGCGTCCGAACGAACTGGTGATGTGGGACAACCGCTGCACGATGCACCGCGGCACCGATTTCGACGACCTGCGCTGGGTGCGCGTGATGCGCAGGGTCACGATCAGCGATGTGGCCAACAGCTGCGAGCAGGCGGGTTTGCCTCTGCCGGAGCCGATGCCCGCCTGATCCGTCGGCGCGCTGCGGCTTATTTGCCGAAAGCGCCGTCGAAGCCGCGCGCATCCATCAGGTAGTCCCGCGTGATTTCGCTGACAGTGTTGCAGCCGAGCATCGCCATGTCGCGGTCGACTTCGGCATGCAGCAGCGTCAGTGCATGGCGCACGCCGGCTTCACCGCCAATCGCTGCGGCGTAAAGCATCGGGCGGCCGACAAACACGAATTTTGCCCCCAGTGCCAGGGCTTTCAGCACATCGGTGCCCCGACGCACGCCGCTGTCCATCATCACCGTCATGTCGCCGGATGCGGCAACGATACCGGGCAGCACGCGCAGTGGCGAAGTTCCCGAGTCCAGCTGGCGGCCGCCGTGGTTGGATACGATGATGCCGTCGGCGCCGTGTTCACGGGCGATCACGGCATCGCGCTTGTCGAGGATGCCCTTGATCACCAGCTTGCCTTTCCATAGCCGGCGCATCAGGGCGACATGCTCCCAGTTCAGATGGTCGCGGTTGGCACGTTCGCGTACGGCAGTGCGCGACACCAGCGGCGTGCGCTGCTTGCCCATGTTTTCGAAGTGCGGCATGCCGTGATTGAAGTAGCTGCGCAGCGCCGTGCCGAAAAGCCAGCGCGGGTGAGCCAGGCACTGCAACGCGAGACGCAGGCTGGGGCGCAGCGGTGCGTTATAGCCGTTGCGCACGTTGTTTTCACGATTGGAGCCGACAGGAATGTCCACCGTCAGTACCAGCGTGTCGTAACCGGCCTTGGTCACGCGTTCCACCAATTTGGTGATCGCTTCTTCCTCTCCGGGCAGATAGGCCTGGAACCAGGTATGGCGCGGGCTGGCCGCGCGCACCTTCTCCAGCGCGGTCAGCGAGGCGCCGCTGAGAATCATCGGCACGTTGGCGGACGCCGCAGCACAGGCCAGCGACAGGTCGCCGTTGTAGCCGGCAAGGGAAGTGCCGCCCATCGGCGCGATGCCGAAGGGTGAATCGTAGGTTACGCCGAACAGCGAGGTTTTCTGCGTACGCTGCGCAACACCGACCAGCTGGCGCGGCACCAGCGCAAGGTCGTCGAATGCCGAGCGGTTCCAGTTCAGCGTGACATTGCGCTCGACCCCGCCGGACACGTAACCGTAAATCGGGCGCGGGATGTAGCGGCGCGCCGGCGCCTCGAAATCCTCGAGCGCCAGCATCATGCGCAATGCCGGCGGTGCTCCGGCGCTGGTGAAGTGCGGCGTCGCGCGGTCGGCGGAAGACAGGGATTTTAGCGGGGCATCGGACATGGCGGCTGGGCTTTCCTGCGGTGGAAGAGGCGCCATGATAGCGTCAACATCGACAGCAAAACCTGCGAAAGTCCACGTATTCGCCGGAGAGCGGGGTGCCGGCAATAAAAGCGAATAGTTGCCTGCGCTGGTGCGCAGGCGAAGCTCAACGTTTTTCGGCGGCGACGCGACCCTGCGCGTTGACGTAAACCCGGTAGCGATTGCCGTCACTGCAGGTTGCGAGATGGTCTCGCTCACCCTGCGATGAAACGCTGACCACCTGGCCGCAGGGCAGGCCGAGCAGGGAGATCGACGCCGTCAGATCCTTGGCCAGCGCGCCGCTGTCTGCGGCATGCGCCGGGGTCATGCCGATGCACGCCAATACCAGCAATATGCAATGCAAATGTCGAACGGAAGTCTGAATCATGGTTTGAGGTGTTCTTTCAGAGTTTGGCAAATTTTACCGGATCGGTCAGTACGCCCCAGATCGCTTCGCGGGAATTCACCACTGCACTGGCCAGCGCGGGATCGCCGTCTTTCAGCAGCCCGTGCACTTTGGCCAGCAGTTGCTCATAGTGTTGTCGCAGTTGCGGGATCGTCAAGCCGCCGCGTCCTTCGTAATGGGCGCGGAAACGGTCCAGGAGGTCATCGACCTGGTTTTTCAGGGTGAGTTTGGTGAATACGCCGATAGCGGGCGTGTTCTTCAGCCGCTGTTCCAGCGTATCCAGTGCCAGCGGTGCAATTGCCGGTGCTGCCGCCTGTGGTTTGGGTGGCGGTGCTGCTGCCGGTTTGACCGGCGCTTTAACCGCGGGCTTGTCGGCTTTCGGCGCTTCGATGATGGGTGCCGCAGCAACGGCCGGTGCCGCAGCAGCAACCACCGGGGGCTGGGCTGCTGCGGCAGGCGCTGCCGCTGGAGGGGCAACCGGCGCCTGTGAGGTGGCCATCCTGTCGTCCGGCGGCGACGGCGGGGTTGTAATGCAACCCGCGCTGAGCAGCAGTGTGATGGCGAAACCGGTCGCAAAAGCGGATTGAAGGATTTTATTCATGAACATTTAACGCAGGGCTTGCGCTTTTGGTTGTCGTGAAAGGTTCGAACACAATGTCGCGACATGGTTCCCGGTATTGCCGATCCAGTATCATCGCCGTTCCAACCCGAACAGGCGGCCTGTCCTTGCAAACCCGAGAATTCAAGCTGCGCGATGACCACGTGCGCCTCTGCGACCTGCTGAAACTGGCCGGCGTTGCCGACAGCGGCGGTCGCGGCAAGCAACTGGTGGCTGCCGGCGCGGTCACTGTCGATGGCCAGCCCGAGAGTCGCAAGACCGCAAAAATCCGTGCCGGTCAGCAGGTCGAATGCCAGGGCGTACGCATTCTCGTGCGCGCGCCGGAACAGGATTGAGCATGGACGAATCCCGTCTCGCTGAAATCGAAATCAAGCTGAGCTTCAACGAAGATCTGCTCGAAGAGCTGAACCGCACCGTGGCCCGGCAGCAGCAGCGCATCGCGGATCTGGAGCAGATGGTGCGCGACCTGCGATTGCAACTGCATCGCAGCCTGCCGCCGGATACGGCGGCATCGGCTCACGAAATTCCTCCGCATTATTAAGGACAACCCATGAACAAGCCTGAAGATCTGGTTCAGCCACCCTTGCCCCGCGCCGCGCCGCAGGACTTGGGATTTGCCCCCGACCGGTTGCCGCGCATCGCCGCCGCCCTGCAGGGCGAAGTGAAGCGCAATGCATTGCCCGGCGCCGTGCTGATGATCGCGCGTCGCGGGAAACTCGCTTATAGCGAAACCTTCGGTTATCTCGATCCCGCGGCGCAAACCCCGATGCCGGCCGATGCGCTGTTCAGCATCGCGTCAATGACCAAGCCGCTGGTCACCGTCGGCGCGCTGATGCTTTGTGAAGAGGGCCGCATGGCGGTCAATCAACCGGTGCGCCATTACCTGCCGCAACTTACCGGTATGCGCGTTAATCCTCCGCTGTGCGACGGGGCAGCAGGCGCGCCGACTGAAGCGGCCGTGCGCGAAATGACCATTGAAGACCTGATGCGCCACACCGCAGGTCTCAGCT
>JBIIZE010000071.1:0-7926 GCA_044346435.1 Burkholderiales bacterium | reverse complement strand
CAGCAGAATAGGACGGTCGGCAAGCAAGGCCCGCGCAATCGACAGTCGCTGGCGCTGACCGCCGGACAGCCGCACGCCCCGTTCGCCGAGTTCGGTATCCATGCCCTGCGGCAAGCGCTCGATGAATTCGCTGGCATGTGCCGCAGCGCAGGCCGCCTGCACTTCCTCAAGGGTCGCCTCGGGCCTGCCGAAACGCACGTTCTCGGCAACGCTTGCGGCAAAAATAACGGGATCCTGCGATACCAGCGCAACCGCTTTGCGCAGTTGCAAAGGCTCGCAATGGCGCAAGTCGGCGCCGTCGATCAATACGCGTCCTCCCTGCGGATCATAAAAGCGCAGCAGCAGCGCAAAGATCGTGGTCTTGCCGGCCCCTGAAGGCCCGACCAGTGCAACACGTTCGCCGGGCTGCACGGAAAATGTCAGTCCGGTCAACGCCGGCGCATCGGGCCGTGTCGGATAGGCAAAGCTGACGTCGTCAAAACGGATTTCGCCGCGGGGTCTCGCCGGGAGTGCGGTGCGCGGTTCAGCCACGGTCAGCGCCGATTGCGCATCCAGCAGTTCCATCAGGCGTTCGGTGGCGCCTGCGGCACGCTGAATCTCGCCCCAGACTTCCGATACCGTACCCGCGCCGCTGGCGACGATACCGGCATAAAACACAAAGGCCGAAAGCTGCCCCGCGGTGAGACGGCCCTCGAGCACGTCGTGACCACCAATCCACAGAATCACGCCGACCGCACAGAATGCGATCAGCATGACAGACGAAATCAGCCAGGCCTTGACGCGCACGCGTTCGACGCCGGACGCGCAAGCGGCAGCAATCGCCGTATCAAACGTTGCAGCAGTCCGCGGTTCATGGCCATAGGCCTGCACGGTGCGGATTTCATGCATCGCCTCATCGACCTGCGCCGAGACTTCAGCGACACGGTCCTGATTGCTGCGCGACAGTCGCCGCACGTAACGGCCCAGCAGCAGTATGGGGATCAGTGTCGCCGGCACGCCCAGAACGATCAGGAAGGCCAGGCGCGGGCTGGTGGTGAACAGCAATACCAGCGCGCCGATCATCATCAGTCCGTTGCGCAACAACATCGACAGGCCGAAACCGATGACCTGGCGCAACTGCTCGCTGTCGTTGGTGACCCGCGACACGATATCCCCGGTGCGCGTGGTATCGAAGAACGCCGGCGACAGCGTCAGCACATGGGCAAACACCGCGCGGCGCAGGTCGGCAATCACCCGCTCGCCGGTGCTCATCATCAGGTAAAAACGCGCGTAGGTGGCAACCGCCAGCACCACCGCAATCGCAATCACGCCGGCCAGCGCGGCGTTGAGCATCGCCGGATTGCCGCTGCCGAAACCGGAATCAATGACAAAACGCAGGCCCTGTCCGAGCGCCAGCACCGAACCCGAGGCAACCAGCAGCGCCAGCAACGCGATCATCACGCGGCCGCGGTAAGGCTGCAGGAAACGCATCAGACGCCGCAATTGCGCGACGTCGCCCTTTGCAGCAGTGGTATCAACAGTGTTCAAAGGTCATCCGTTTCAGAAACGCGGCAGGCGCGGCACATGCATGCGTACGCCAAGCTGCTCCCCTTCCAGGGTGACTTCTGCAGGTTTCACCACGGCGACTTCGATTTCGTATTCGCCGTCGGCCGGAATATCGACCAGCAGCATGGGCTGCACCAGCGAGGATGGCGGGGCCGATGACGCGACCGGCGGCGCCTCGGGACTGTTGACGTGGAATTCTTCGCTGCGGGTGGTGCCGTTGCTGCCGCGCAGGGTCACCCGATAGGTATTCCAGCGGCCATGTTCTTCGCGTTTGCCCCAGGCAAAATCAGCCAGCAGCGTGAACGCCACCGGACTCATGTCCGCACTCAACTGGATACGCACCGGCACATAACCGCCGTCGGCATTGCGCTTCAGCGGAATGCGCGCGACCTCCTCGCCACCCAGCAGCGCATCGCATCCTGTCAGCGACAGCACGGCCATCAGCGCGAACGCTGCAACAGCAAGCGTCCGCGCCGGCATCAGACTTTTACCTTGGCGAGAAAATCCAGCATCGCCTTGTTGAAGGCCGCGGGTTGTTCGACATTGGAAAGATGCGCCGCCGACGGAATGATCAGCAGATCGGAGCCACGCAGATTGGCCTGAATCTGGCGCGCCATTTCCGGCGGCGTGCCGTGGTCCTGATCGCCGACAATCACCAACGCGGGGCAATTGATTTCTTTCAAGCGGTCGAGCACGTCGATCTTGGCAATGGCTTCGCAGCTGCCGGCAAAACCCGCCACCGGCGTGTTACGGATGTCGTTGCCGATTTTTTCCATGATTGCGGGCTGGGCCTTGCGGAAGGGTTCGGTGAACCAGCGCCCCAGCGTGCTGTCGACCAGCACATCCATGCCCTGTGCCCGCGCCATCTTCACGCGATCACCCCACATCTGCTCGGCGTTGGGCGGCCGGCGGCTGGTGGTATCGGCGAGGATCATGCTGCTGAACACGCCGGGATATTTCAATGCATAGGTTTCACCGATCATGCCGCCCATCGACAGGCCGATCCAGTGCGAATGTTTGATGCCCAGCGCGGCATACAGACCGTGCAGGTCGTCCGCCATCTGCTCCAGCGTGTAGGTCACATCCGGCGCGTCGCTGTCGCCATGGCCGCGGGTATCGAAACGCAGCACCTTGTAACCCTTGGACACCAGCAGTTTCGCCTGGTCATCCCACATCGACAGATTGCACGCCAGCGAATGTGACATCGTCACCCAGGGGCCCTCTCCCTCGATGACGCAGTTGATTTCAATACCGTTGGTTTTGATTTTCATGTCCACTCCTCCTTTAGTTATGCTTTGACTCATTACGCCTTGACTCATTGCGCCTTGACTCATTGCGCCTTGATATTGCCGGCCTTGGCCAGCCTGGTGAATGTGGCGATATCCGACGCAATCAGCTTGTCGAAACCTTCGGGCGTGGTCGGCGACGGCTCAAGACCGATCGGCGCCCAGCGCCGTTTCACGTCGTCTTCGCTGAGGATGCGTTTGACCTCGCGATTGAGTTCAGCGATTACCGGCGCCGGGGTTTTGGCGGTGGTGACGAGGCCGAACCACAGCACCGCGTCGTAGCCGGGCACGCCGGAATCCGCGATGGTCGGCACATCCGGCAGCAGCGCATCGCGTTTCAGTGATGACACGCCCAGCGCAAGCAGCTTGCCGTCGCGCACCTGCGGCACGGCATTGGCGATCGGCGCCATGAAAAACTGCACGCGGCCGGTCATCGCTTCAGCCAGCGCTTCGGGGATGCCCTTGAACGGAATGTGCACGACGTCGATTTTCGCCATGCTTTTCAGCAACTCACCGGCGAAGTGGGTGCCGCTGCCGACGCCCGCCGATGAAAAATTCATCGCGCCAGGCTTGGCCCGCGCCGCCGCAAGCAGATCCTTCAGCGAACGGAAACCCGAGGGCGAAACCACCAGCACGTATTTCGACACCGCCGACAGCGAGATGCCCATCAGGTCGCGGCGCGCGTCGTACGGCAGCTTGTCGTAAATCGCCGGCGCCACGGCATGCGCCGAGGATACCGACAGCAGCGTGTAACCGTCTGGGTTGGCGGTAGCCGTCAGGTTGGCGGCAATGGTGCCGCCGGCGCCCGGCCGGTTGTCGACGATGACCTGCTGCTTGAATTCTTCGGTGAGTTTCTGCGCGAGATATCGCGCCGTGATGTCGGGACCGCCGCCGGGCGTGAAGCCGACCAGGATACGGATCGGCTTGGTCGGATATTCGCCGGCCGGCGTCGGGCCGCCCTTCTGTGCCGCTTGCGCGACCGCGCCGGTCGCCAGCGCAATAACAGCAATGATTTGCAGGAACCTCATGATGCCTCCGGACACTTTATGGAATTTTTTGGCGGGGGTTTGCTGGAAACCCCGGGCCGTGACTATACCAGCCGCCGCAAGGCAATACAGCATGTGGACGAGCCTGCATCCACGTTCGCAACAGCAGGCATTCCCCGTTATGCTTGCGGCTCCCTTTTTCCGGAGTATGGAGTCAGTACATGAGCACGAGCGCCGTACAGGAACTCGCCGGCAAAGTCGCCCTGGTCACCGGGGCCGCAAAAAATATCGGCCGTGCCATTGCACTGGAACTCGCTGCAGCAGGGGCCAAGGTGGCGATCAACACTCGCGCCTCGCGCGCCGAAGCGGAAGCCGTCGCCCAGGAAATCCGCACCGCCGGCGGCACCGCCTCTGTATTCCTCGCCGATATCGCGGATGCCGCGGCCGTGCAGCGCATGCACATGGCTGTCGCTGCCGAACTCGGTCCGGTCGATATTCTGGTACTCAATGCTTCGGTGCGTCGCGAGATTCCGTTCATGGAAATGAGTTTCGAGGAATGGCGGCAGGTCATGGGCATCTCGCTCGACGGCTCCTTCCATTGCATCCAGGCGGTATTGACGGGCATGCTGAAAACAGGACGCGGCGACGTGATTACGCTGGGCGGTGATACCGCACTCAACGGTGCGGTCGGCAAAGTGCACAGTTCCGCCGGAAAAAGCGGTCTCGCCGGCATGACGCGCGCACTGGCGCGGGAATTCGGTCCGCAAGGCATCCGCTTCAACTGTGTCTCACCCGGTCACTTCAACACCGTACGCGTCGGCAAGCGCGCCGAGCGCCCTGCTGCGACCGGGCATATTCCACTTGGCCGTTATGGCGAAGCGGACGAGATCGCCGCCACCGTGCGTTTCCTGTGCAGTCCCGGCGCCGGCTTCATCACCGGCCAGACGATCCACGTCAACGGCGGCCAGTGGATGTTTTAGCATCAATAAATTATTCAATAAAAACATATAGTTAATGAGGATACCCGAATGACTGGCAATCACCCTGAACGTTTCCCCGCGATCCCGCCCGAGCAATGGAACGAGGGACAGAAAAAAGTCGCTGCGACCATCGCCTCCGGCCCGCGCGGCGAAGTGCGCGGCCCCTTCCTTGCGCTGCTGCGCAGTCCCGGCCTCGCGCACACCGTGCAACAAGTCGGTGAATACCTGCGCTTCAAATGTCCGCTCGACCGGCGCATCGCCGAAATGTCGACGCTGATGGCGGCACGCCACTGGACGCAGCAATATGAATGGCAGTCGCATTACAAACACGCGATGAAAGCCGGACTCAATCCGGCAATCGCGCAGGCCATTGCCGAAGGCCGTCGCCCGACCGGCATGGCCGCGGACGAGGAAGCGCTGTACGACATGCTCACCGAAGTGCTGCACAACCAGAGCGTCTGCGATGCAACTTACGCGCGCGCGCTCGACGTGTTCGGCGAACAGGGCGTGATCGAACTCGTGGCCATCGCCGGTTATTACGCGATGCTGGCGATGGTCCTCAACGTCGGCCGCAAGGCACTGCCGGCCGGACAGGAGCCGCAGCTGCCCTGGTTCCCGAACTGAGCTGAAGCGGCAGATGCTGCAGTTCCTGTTGCTGCCGGCCCTGCTGGCGGGACATTCCTTTGCATCAATGGCGGTGCTGGTGCTGCCGGCGGTCGCGCCGGCGGTTGCACGCGACTACGGCTTCGATCCATCGCTGATCGGTTACCAGATCAGTCTGGTCAGCCTCGGCATGGTGGTGACGCTGACACTGCTGGGCAGCACCACACGCCGCTACGGCGCGGCGCGGACCAACCAGCTGGGCCATGCACTGACGGCCACCGGTATGCTGGTGCTGTTGATCCCTTACAGCATCTTTCTGATCATCGGTTCACTGGTGATCGGACTCGGCTACGGCATGATCACGCCCTCTGCGTCGCATCTGCTGATGCGTTACACCCCGCCGCAACGGCGCAGCACGGTGTTCTCGATCCACCAGACCGGCATTCCTGCCGGCGGCATGCTCGCCGCATTGATTGCACCTGCAGTAACGATCTACGCCGGCTGGCGCTGGGCGGTGGTACTCAGTGCACTGCTGCTGTTCGCGGTGGTACTGCTGATGCAGAGCGGACGCCGCCGCTGGGATGACGACCGCGACCGCAAGGCCCCGGTTGTCACGCCCAACCCGCTCGCCGGCGCCATTGCGATCTGGCGGCAGCGCGAACTGCGGCTGATCACCATCGCCGGCAGCTGTTTTTCGTGGGCGCAGTTCTGCGCGGCGACCTTTGCCGTGGTTGCCTGCGTCGAAACGTTGGGCATGAATCTGGTGGTCGCAGGCACGGTGCTGACGGTGGTGCAGATTGCCAGCGCCTCCGGCCGCGTGTTGATCGGCTGGATCACCGACCGTGTCGGCGACACTGCGCGCGTGCTGGCCTGGAATGCCGGGATACTGACCTTCTTCACGCTGGGCGGTCTTGCCTTCCATGACGGGACGCCGCTGCTGCTGGTCTATCTGCTGTTTGCCGTGCTCGGCGCCACTTCAGGATGCTGGCCCGGCGCCATCCTTGCCGAAGTCGGACGGCTGGCACCGCAGGGTCAGGTGAGTCTGGCGATCAGCGGCTCTCTGGTGATCACCAATGTCGGCAAATTCATCGGCCCGATCATTTTTGCCAATGTGTATGCGCTGACGCGCAGTTACGGCATCGCTTTTGTATCGCTGGTGGTGCCGGCCGCGGTCGCGTTCTATTGTCTGATTGCCGCAAGAAGCGGCAAAACCAACGCCAGCTAGGAACGCCGCCTAGCCGAGGATCTGGCTGACCTGTTCCTGGCGCAGCAGCTCGTAAACAAAAGCTTCGAGCTCAGGTCCCAGCGCGTCGCGCACCGACAGCATGCCGATGGGCCAGCCATCCTTGACCACCGGCAGATGGCGGAATCGGCCGTCATGCATGGTCGCCAGCGCATGCGCAAACGACTGGTCCGGCGATATGCACTTGGGATTGGCGGTCATCACCACGCTGAGAGGCGTGGTTTTGCTGTCGAGCCCGGCGGCGACCACGCGGAACAGGGCATCGCGTTCGGTGAACACGCCGACCAGGCGGCCGTTATCAACCACCATCATCGCGCCGACGTTGCGCTGCTTCATCTGCCGCGCGGCTTCCGCCACGGTCATGCTGCCCGGTGCGGTCAGCAGCTTCTGTCCGGCAATGATGTCATTGATCGTGCGTTCGGCCATGTGAACCTCCGTGCGCTGCAGTCGGAAAAAAACCGAAACTTTCCGGGACGTTCCGGAACTTCATGGAGGCGCCGGCAAGAGCGGCGCTCCGAAACCATGCTACGCCGCGACCGCGGCAGGGTCAAACGCCTGAACGGCCTTCACGCATGTAAACCGGGAGATCCATTGCCGGCGGCCGGCAGCCCGGTATGTCATAGATCATCTGCGCGACATAGCCGCGGTGGTAATTGGTATGCATCACCACGTGCAGGAGGATTTCACCGCGCGTCATCGCACCAAGATTGCCGCCGATCAGCATGTAATTGACGGTTTCGTCGAGACTTCGCGCCGTCTGCCGGTCCGCCCAGTCCACGTACCAGGCGTCGACTTCCTGCTGCAGCTTCCACAGCTCGGGCAGCGGCGGATGGTCCTTGGTGTTGCGCGCCTCATAACCATGATCGCGCCCTTCAAGGTGCGCCTGCCAGATGCGGTCGATGACATAAATATGGTTCAGCGTGTGCACCATGTTCCTGAACAGCGACGGCCGCGGCTTGGCGATTTCTTCCGCGGGCAAAGCCGCGACCGCATCAAACATCACCTTGTTTGACCACTGCCCGTAACGGGCCATCATGCGCGCTTCGTTGACATCCATGTTCTACCGCTCCGTAGCGAATGTTTGAATCAGGCGGCGATGCCGATCTTGCGCTGAAGGTCGCCGATGACTTGCGTCCACGAACGCTTGCGCCAGCGCACCCGTTCGCCGATCGGCTTGTTCTCGACGTCGGCATGCACCTTCATCGCCACAAACACCGGACCGGGTTTGCCGAGAATTTCCGGCAGCGCCGCGACCGCAGCATCGAGTTCGGTGAACGAATAAG
>JBIIZE010000050.1:0-9271 GCA_044346435.1 Burkholderiales bacterium | reverse complement strand
GCGAAATTTTTGCGGATGAACCGGAACGCGTACGCCAGATTTTTTTAGAGGGGACAGCGCTACACGGGCAGGGTGAACTGGCGAAGGCCAAAGCCTGTTTTGCTGAAGTGCTGGGTTTGCAGCCATGGCATGCCGAGGCCCTGCATGCCATGGGCGTTATTGCGGCCCAGACGGGGCAGCCAAAAAAAGCCATCAAGCTGATCGACCAAGCGCTGAAAATCCGCCCGGAATTTGCCATTGCCTACTACAACCGCGGCAACGCCCTGAAGGATGTCGGGCACTTCAGCGCAGCGATTGCGAGTTATGACCGTGCTCTTGCCATCCAGCCGAACCTGGCCAAGGCAGCCCGCAGCCGCCGTCTTTTATTGCAGTCGGCAAAGCGCACCGCCAGCATGCCGCCTGACGACAAAGCGGCACCAGCGCAGTCTTCGAAGGCTTCCGCAAAGCAGTTTTACAAAACCGGTCTCAAGTTGCAGGAAGTTCGGCGCTATGAAGAGGCGGTCACCAGTTTCAACAGCGCGATTACGCTGAAGCCGGATTTTGCCGAGGCATACTGCGGCCGCGGCATTGCGCTGAAAGGGCTGGGGCGGTTTGAGGAGGCTGTCGCCAGTTATGACCGTGCGGTTGCCATCAGGCCGGATTTTGCCCAAGCGTGGTACAACCGCGCGCTCGCGCTGCAGGATCTCGAAAAGCATGAAGACGCGATTAAAAGCTACGATCATGCGATTGCAGCCAGTCCAGGTTACGCACTTGCGCACTGTGCTCGAGGAATTGTGCTGTTGAATACCGGACGGGCAGAGGAGGCCGTTGCTGCCTGTGACCAGGCGATTGCCATTGATGCCGGTTTCGCCAAGGCGCATGCCACCCGCGGCGCTGCGCTGCAGTTACTCCAGCGCATGGATGAAGCCATTGCCAGTTATGACCGCGCCATCGCGATCCAGCCGGATTTTATCGAGGCCTTGTGGAACAGAAGCCTGGCGCTGCTACTGAATGGTGATTATCAAAACGGCTGGCGGGAATACGAGTGGCGCTGGAAAAACGAAAATCTGCGCATGAAATTGCGCTGGCGGGATACCCATCCGGTCTGGCGGGGTGAACATGATCTCGCCGGCAAAACGCTGCTCCTGCACGCCGAGCAGGGCTTGGGTGACACCCTGCAGTTTTGCCGATATGCCAAACTGGCTCATGACCGTGGTGCCCGCGTGATTCTCGAGGTCCAGCCCGCCCTGCGTAAACTGCTGGGCCGGGTGGACGGCGTTGCCGAAGTTGTTGCCCGGCGCGAAGCCCTGCCGGAATTTCACGCGCATTGCCCGTTGATGAGTCTGCCACTGGCATTCAGGACCAGCCTCAAAACCATCCCCTTCGCCGGTGGTTATATTGACAGCGATCCGCGTATCACCAGCGTGTGGCGTAATAAACTCGGGCGTAAGCGTAAACCGCGCATCGGCCTGGTGTGGAGCGGCAGCACAAAACACAAGGGCGACGGCCAGCGCAGCATCGCTTTGCATGATCTGTTGCCGCTGTTTTCGGAGAAATTCGAATTTGTCAGCCTGCAAAAGGATTTGCGCAGGGCGGATGCCACCTTTTTGCGCGCGCATCCGGAAATCCGCCACTTCGGTGCCGAACTGGAAGATTTCACCGATACCGCAGCGCTATGCGAACTGATGGATCTGGTGATCAGCGTCGACACCAGCGTTGCGCACCTCGCCGGCGCCATGGGCAAGCCGGTGTGGATTTTGCTGCCGTTTGCGCCCGACTGGCGCTGGCTCCTCGATCGCAAAGACAGTCCGTGGTATTCCAGCGCGCGGCTTTACCGTCAGGCTGAGCCCGGAAATTGGGCAGCGGTGATCCGCAGGGTGGGTGCGGACCTGTCTCTGGATAAATTCAGCGGCCGCTGACAGCCGAATCCGGTGCTCGTTAAAGTGTAGTGTGACGAAGCTTCATTTGACCGGCTCAAACGACAGCTTCGCCGGCACGCCGTTCTTGTCGGCCTCTTCAACGGCATCCGCCGGTTTGGTGGAAATGCGCGCCGGTTCAAACTTGAGGCCGGTGGTCATGGCCAGCATGATGGCGTCGGCCCGCGCCTTGGCAAGATCGTTCAGCGCCGTGGGCGGCAATGGCTGTAGCTCAACCAGCCGTTGATGCATGGCGACATAAAGTGTGCGATCACCCGCGCCGCGCCCGACCAGCGCCAGCGCGGCATTGACGCGCGAAGCCTCGCGTCCGGTGGATTTGGCATGGGCTTCTGCGAACTGCGCGACGGCATTGCCGCCGGCGCGCGCCTCCAGCATGTTTTCCAGCGCCCGCTGGGTTTTGGCATTATCGAATGCGACGGGGCCCGGGTCTTCGCCCGGCGCAAGCTTGGTACCTTCGCGCGCGGCAAGGTCTGCACGCACCGCCCGTGCCCGCAGCGCACGCGCGTCAACGTCCTTGTGCCAGGTGCCCTGGATCTGCAGCTTGAGCTGAGGGCGTTTTTGCAGACCTTCAGCGACCCGCCGCAGTTTTTCCTGTTCGGTGGGCAGTACCCGTGCGCCACCCGCGTCAAACACGATGTCACCCAGCGTTTCGGCACCGCTGCCGAACAGCGAGCCCAGTGCCCGGAAAGGTGCGGTGACGATGCGGGTGAGGACGGTGCGGATGGCTTGCCAGACGACGTGCCCATAGCTGAATTCGGGATTGTCGACATCACCGGACACCGGCAAAGCGAGATCGATTTTCCCGTTGCTGTCGGTCAGCAGCGCAATGGCGAGATCTAGCGGAAGGTTGACCGCAGTCGGACTTTCCACGCGTTCACCCAGCGTGAACTTGTCGAGCACCATCTTGTTGTCGCCGAGCAGCTTGCTGTTTTCGATCTTGTATTGCAGATCGAGCGAGACTTTTCCCGATGCAATCTTGCGGCCGGCGAATGTTGCCGTATACGGCGACATCGGTATGAGTTCGATGTTGCGGAAAGCCACGGCAATATCGGTGAATTTTTTCGGCGCAAACGGCTGGATGGTGCCTTCGGCCCGCGCCAGTCCGTAATCCGCGACCCCGCCTTCGAACTTCAGGTTGGCGCGGGAATCCGCCGCTGAGGACAAGCCGCTCGCCGAACCATTCAAGTCCTTGATGAAGGTTGCAAACGGCAAGACGAGACTGAAGTCCGCGAAATCCATGGCGCCACCCTCCACGCGCACGCGCTCCACACCGATGGCCATCAGCGGCGCGGTTTCTGTTGCAGGGAGGGGCGCTGTTGGTGCTGCCGGTGCAGCTGCCGGCGTTTTGGCAGGCGCGCGTTTGACCGCATCCAGATTGGTCGATTTGTCCTTGTTGATGATTACCTTGGCGTAAGGCTGTAAGAGATTAACCTGGGCAACATTGATGCGGTTCTCCGCGGTATCGACGAGGATGTCGCTGAACCCCAGCTGTTTCCAGCTCACCAGCCTCTCCTTGGCTGGTGTTTGTACATCCACGTCGGCGATGTCTGTGGCGCCGGTGAATCGCACCGCCGGGGGCGTTGACTTGGCGTTCAGGGTGACCTGCCCACTGGCGCCGGCTTTGCCGGAAACCAGCGTCAGGGTGGTGTCGCGCTTGAGAACAGGATCCAGGGGCGTCAATGCAAGGTCGCTGGCTTCAAAACGCGTGTCGATGCGTTCGCGCAGCATGTCCAGCATGCCTTTAGCTTTTACCGATCCGCCCTGTTTGACGCGCAAGGACATTTCGAAGGGACTGGAGTTTTTCCCTGGGGGCACCGCGATTTTTGAAATTGATGCGTTGATCTGCTCAAGATCGTAACTGATGGCCGGCTCGAAGGTCTGATCCGACAATGCCACTGAGTATCGCGAAATCTCCGCGCGGTCCACGGCAATACGGAATCCTTCCTTGCGCAGTTCCTTCAGCGTTTCGACCTTGCGCGGTGCGAGCATGGTGACCAGATGCAGTTCGCCGTCGGCGCCACGTCTTGCCGACATGCGCCCACCCGTCAGCCGGGCCAGACCGACATGTATGGTTTTTTCCTGGAGATTCACGCCCAGACCGGTTACCTCGGCTGATTCCACCGTTACCGGCGTATCTTTTTCTTCAACGGGGGTGACGCGGATGTCGGTCAGTTTGACCGCGCCGTTTTCCACCAGAGCTTGTAATGGATCACCCACTGAAGCGCTGGCCGCGAGAGTGATTTCGGTTTTTGCCGCAGTCATCAACAGCGGCTTGGCCCGGCTGTAATCGGTCAGTGACAGCGCCAGCGGGCCGATGTTGACCTGCGGCAGCGAGATGGTCCAGGGCGCGGTTTTCGTAATTTCTACGGCCTTGGGCGGCGTTTTCCCCTCGTCGGCAGGTTTGCCGGGTACGGGATTGCTGCGCACCAGCTTGGCCCAGTCCGGCACACTGTCTTCGTCAAGGATGATGCCGAGTCCGCCATCGGCGACGCGGATGTCCTTGAATGCGAGGCTGCGCTGCGCCAGATTGAAACTGCCGCCTTCAAAGGCGACCGTGCCCAGCTTGGCCAGTACGGTGCCGCCCTTTTCCTGAGCAAGCACCAGATCCTTCAGACCGAAGGCGAGGTCTTCGGCTTCGAACTTCAATGCGCCGCCGCTGTAGCTGAACTGGTAGCGCACGCCGAAGTGGTAGCTGCCCTGCGGTTCGTCAATCGTCAGGTGATCACGCACGAACTGCCAGAGCGTCGACAGCCGGGCATCCTTGAGCGAGATTGAACCGCTGGACGCAATCGGCGACAGCGATAGTTTGCCCTGCCATTGCAACTGCCCGCCGTCCGGCAGCTTGGCCAGCAACTGGTGTTCGCCGCGATGGTCGGGCAGCGTCGACACGTCGTGGATTTCGAAATTGATCGGATCAACAGCGGACTTGGCCGCCGGCTGCAGTGTGTGGTCGGTGAACTTGAATATGCCGCCGGCGATGGTGAAATGATGCACGAGGAGTCGCGGCATGTCGCCGGCGGGTTCCTTGTCCTGATCCTTGCCTAACGCCGCCAGCAGCCGTGCCAGGTTCAGGTTTTCATTGGCGTCGAGGTCGGCATTGATCACCGGCTTTTCGATGCGGATTTCCTTGAACGTCCATGCCCAGCGCAGCAGGCTGCTGGTTTCAAAATCCACCAGCAGCTTGCCGACCTGGAATGCCGGGAGTCCGCTTTGCTCGGCGATGGTGATGCCATCCAGTTCGACGCTGAACAACAGTGGGTTGATGCGTACTGTTTCGACCGAGCCCTTGGCTCCCAGATGCTGTTCCACCAGTTTCGGCAGCTGCTGACGCACCAGCCAGGGCGCCGCAAAAAAGCCGGCCAGTGAGTAGATGAGCAACACCACCATGCCGATGATCGCGGGTTTTGAGGTGGCCATGGTGCGCAGACGTTGCGCGATTGCAGTGGTGTTGCTCATGAAGGGAACTCTTTTCAGTCTTTGTCGGCGCTAAGAATGGCAAAGCCGGATTGCAGGGCTTTTTCGATGCGAGCTTTTTCCTTTTTGATCTTGTCGTCGTCCCAGTCCCACATGCCGGCTTTGGCTTTCATCCCGGTGCGGCCTTTGTCGACCATGGCTTTCAGCGACGCCGGCGGTTTCTGCTCGGTATGCAGGTGCGGATAAAGCGCTTCGCCGACCAGATAGTTGGTGTCCCAGCCCGACATTTCCTTCTGCATCATCGGACCGCAGGCGATGAAGCGGAAACCGAAACCGTAACGCACGGCGGTATCGATGCCCTCGGCGTCCGTGACGCCGTCGTCGATCAGATACAACGCCTCGCGCATCATCGCGTGCTGCAGGCGGTTGCCGACGAAACCCGGGACGTCTTTCTTGACCCAGATCGGCGCCTTGTTCAGATCTTTCAGCAACTGCACCAGGCCTTCCGCGACTTTGGCGTCGGTCAGCGACGAGCTGACAACCTCAACCAGCGGAACCAGGTGAGCAGGCATGAAAAAGTGCAGGCCGGCGACGCGCTGCGGATGTTTGAGCCCCTTGGCGATGTCGCCGATCGGGAAATTCGAGGTGTTGCTGGTCAGCGGAATGTCCGGTTTCGCCAGTGCTTCAATTTCGGCAAACAGTTTCTGTTTCAGAGGCAGGTCTTCCGTGGCGGCTTCAACGACGATGCCAACGTTGGTCCAGGGAATGGATTTGAGGTCTGCATAACAGGTCACAGCCGCGGCGTATCCTGCCGGGGCGCCCAGTTTGGCGAGACCGGCAGAGAGACGTGCCGGCAGCGCATCGCGCGTCTTTGCCGAGGGGCTCATCACATGCACGGACCAACCGTGCGCAGCGAATACGGTCGCAATATCGCCGCCCATGATGCCGCCGCCGATGACTACTGCATGTTTGCTGTTGCCGGACATTTCAGCTTCCTTGTTGGTTTTGCTGCGGGGTTATTGGTTTTTTCAATTATATCCTCCGGGTGCTCATGGTTTGTGCAGACCGTCGGGGGAATGGTTTAATGTGTTTGCCGAACATCAGCCGGAGCCAAAATGTCTGACCGCCATGTTTTTTTTCGCAGTCTTCCGGGGGTGTTGCTGGCGATTTTTGCGCTGCATGCACCATCGCTGCAGGCGCAGTTCGACCCGGAACGCGCTTACAAACAGAGCGCTGAGGTCCGTCAGCATTACCCCGATCCGCAGGTGACGTATGACACCCCGGGATTTGCGCCGGGGCGCAAGGATTTCACCTCGCACGAGGAAATGCTGGCTTATGTCGAGGCCCTGCGGCGGCGTTCGGATGCAGTACGTGTGCGCATGATCGGCGAGTCGCAGGAGGGCCGTGCCATGCCGGCCATCGTACTGTCGGGCGAAGGTGTGCAGAACGGAGCACAGGCGCGACGGCTTGGAAGGCCGGTGGTGGTGCTGGCCGGTTTGCAGCACGGCAATGAACCGGCCGGCGGAGAATCCATGCTGGTGCTCGCCAATGAACTGGCGACAGGCCGTCTGCGACCGTTGCTCGACAAGCTGACCGTGGTCATCGTGCCGCATTCCAACCCCGATGGCGCCTACCATTTCCGCCGTTCGCCCTACAGCACCGTCGACATCAACCGCGACCATGTGAAGGTGGACCTGCCGGAAACGCGGGCGCTGCACCGGGTTGTCAACGAGTTTGAGCCGCATCTATTTGTCGATGCCCATGAATTCAGCGTTGCCACGCGCTGGATCGAGAAATTCGGCGTATTGCAGTCCTATGACCTGATGGTGCAATACGCGACCAATCCCAATGTGCATCCTGCGCTGACGGCGCTGGCTGACGGCAAGTTTCTGGGCGCGTTCAAGGCGGCCACAGCCGGCGCCGGCTACAGCCATTTCTGGTACTACACCACCAGCTACAACCTGAAGAATTATCTGGTGTCGATGGGCGGCACCACACCGGATATCGGACGCAATTTCGCCGGCCTGCAGCATGCGGTGTCGTTCCTGATCGAGAGCCGCGGTGTTGGTATCGGCCGCGAAAGTTTTGCGCGGCGGGTACACAGCCATATCGTTTCGGTGGGCAGTTTGTTGCAGACGGCCGCCGACAATGCGAAGGAGCTGATGGATACCGTCGCTGCTGCACGTGCCGAGACGGTGCGTCGCGGCCGCGATCCGCAACCGGGCGACAACCTTGCCGTGCGGCTGAAAAGCCCGGTGATCAAGCAGAAGCTCGACATGATGGATCCAGCCACCGGCACGCTGAAAACCATCGAGGTGGACTGGTCGGACTCGCTCAATGTCTCTGCCGATATTGCGCGGCAGCGGCCTTGGGCTTATGTGATGCCGCCGGTGTTTCACGACGTTGCCGAACGGCTGATGGTGTCGGGCGTTGAAGTGCGGCGGCTGGGCAAACCGGCGGAACTGGAAGTTGAAAGCTTCCAGGTGACGGATCGTCGTGCCAGCAGCACTTTTGTCGAGGGGCGCATCACTCATCAGGTGACAACCGAAGTCGCCCCGAAAAAAATCCGCTTCCCGGCGGGAAGTTATGTGTTTCCGATGGCCCAGGCCAACGCCAACGTGATTGCCGTGGCCCTGGAGCCGGAGTCGCCGAGCAGCTTTGTGTCCTTCGGCATGATTGCCGTGGACAAGAAGGGTTCACCGGCAACCATCGCCGGGCCCAGTGAAATCCCGGTGTACCGGGTGATGCGTCCTGTCGAGATCGATGTCCGCGCCGTCAAGCCGAAGCCGTGACGGCGCGTCACACCAAAATCATTTGACGAGTGTGGCGCTCCAGGAGGTGCCCGGCGCGTCGGGACGGGGCCGCATCGTGCCCTGCATCACCGGGCCGCTGACGCGACCGGTGTAAGTGGCGGTGCCGATGGTGAAGCTGATCTGGTCGCCGCGCAGATTGGTGCTGGTGACGCGCCAGCTCATGCCGTCGCCGTTGCGGAACACGCCGTCGAAATCCTGGAATTTCTGTTTGAGCTCGATCGAGCCCGAATCCATTTTCCAGTTGCCTTCAACCTTGGCCGGGACGATCCACATATAGGCGGTGCGGCCTTCGGTGGAATCCGTCTGGTCCGGCGCCCATTCTTCCATCGTGAAGGCATGCGACACCACACGCGTGCCGGGTTTCATGTCGAGGATGGTCGGACGCAGTTTCAGATTCAAATAGGGTAGCAGGTACATGGTCAGCACCGTGGCCTTGCTGAAGTCCGTAGCGAAAATATCACCGCGGATGAACTGTGCTTTTTCAGCAACGCCTTCTTTTTGCGCGTTGCGCTTCGACAGTTCAACCATGTCCGGGTTGTATTCAATGCCGGTGGCGCGCACGCCGAACTGCTTGGCGGCGGTGATGACCGTGATGCCGTCGCCGGAACCCAGGTCAAACACAACATCCGTGGGTTTGACGTCGGCCATTTTGAGCATTTTTTCGACCAGGCTCTTCGGGGTCGGCACCCAGATCACATCCTTGCCGGCCTGGCCGACCTGCGGCTTGAACTCGGTGCTGGCAGTCTGTGCATGAGCTGGTGCGAGGAATACGGCAGTGAGTGACAGAGTCAAAAGGGTGTGACGGACAAACGAACGCATGACGGTCTCCATTGGTTTGCAGCGTTTGATTATGCCTTAATGCAAATGTATTTCTTCAGCGCTCAGTCCGGTTTTGCGCCCGAGGCCTTGACCACCGGCGCCCAGCGTGCGATTTCCGATTTGATGTGTGCGGCAAACTGCTCCGGGGTGTTGGCCACCGGTTCCGCGCCGTCAGCGGCGAGGCGTTCCTTGATGTCCGGCCGCGCCAGCACCTTGACGATATCCGCATGCAGCTTGGCGACGATGTCGCGGGGCACGGCTGCCTGCGTCAGCACGCCATACCATTGGTTGGCGTCATAACCCGGCACA